>CAZXJW010000348.1:0-3406 GCA_964641005.1 uncultured Rhodocyclaceae bacterium | reverse complement strand
CCCTGGGCCTCGAGCACGCGCGGGCTGGCGTAGTTCTCGGAGGCGATCAGCTCGATGTGGTCCTCCTGGCGCACGCGCTCGGCCTCCAGGGCGGCCCAGAGTTCGGGGTCGAAACTGCGGATGCTGTCGCTGGCGCTGAACATGGCGGCTTTCCGGTGTGCGTAAAGGCCTGAATCTTAGCATCAAGCCTCGCCCGCACGGCCCCCGGCCCGACCGGGAAAACCCTTCCCCGCCACGCACTTGGGCACCGCCGCCCGGGGGCCCTTGCTGCTATCATCCCGCCCCACCGCGCCACCCGAGCGCGGATTCCAACCAGCAAGGGAAGGAGTCCCTGAACATGCTCAAGATGCCCAAGAGCATCACCGCCGGAGTCGGCCTCGTCGGCTTCTCGCTCCTCGGCGCCTCGGCCTTCGGCGCGGTGGCACTGGAAAAGGGCGAGACCGTCAATGCCCTGTGGTTCATCGCCGCGGCGGTCCTGAACTACCTGATCGCCTACCGCTTCTACAGCGCGTGGATATGCGCCAAGGTGCTGGTGCTCGACGAGACCCGCGCCACGCCGGCGGAGCGCTTCAACAACGGCCGCGACTTCGTGCCCACCAACAAGTGGGTCGCCTTCGGCCACCACTTCGCGGCCATCGCCGGCCCCGGGCCGCTGATCGGCCCGACGCTGGCCATGCAGTTCGGATACCTGCCCGGCACCATCTGGATCCTGGTGGGCGCGGTGCTCGGCGGCTGCGTGCAGGACATGGTGATCATGTTCTGTTCCACCCGGCGCGACGGGCGCTCGCTCGGCCAGATGGCCCGCGACGAGCTCGGCCCCGTGGGCGGCTGGGCGGCGCTGATCGGCTCGATGATGATCATGATCATCCTGATCGCCGTGCTGGGCCTGGTGATCGTCAAGGCCATGAAGCACAGCCCCTGGGCCACGGCCACGGTGCTGGGAACCATCCCGGTGGCCATGGTGGTGGGCCTGTACATGCGCGGCATCCGCCCTGGCAAGGTGCTCGAGGGCACGCTCATCGGCATCGTGCTGCTGCTGGGCTGCGTCTGGTTCGGCGGGGTGGTCAACGGTGCCGAGGGCTGGCGCGAGGCCTTCGACTGGAACGACATGCAGTGCGCGTGGTTCGTCATGATCTACGGCTTCAGCGCCGCGGTGCTGCCCGTTTGGCTGCTGCTCGCGCCGCGCGACTACCTGTCCACCTTCCTCAAGCTCGGCGTGGTGTTCATGCTGGCGGCGGCCATCATGGTCACGGCGCCCGAGGTGAAGATGCCCGCGCTCACCCAGTTCGCCGAGAACGGCATGGGCCCCATCTTCAAGGGCAACCTGTTCCCCTTCGTGTTCGTCACCATCGCCTGCGGCGCCATCTCGGGCTTCCACTCGCTGGTCTCCTCGGGCACCACGCCCAAGCTGCTGGCCAACGAGAAGGAGATCCGCATGATCGGCTACGGCTCCATGGCCCTGGAGTCCTTCGTGGCCATCATGGCGGTGATCGCCGCCTGCGTGATGGAGCCGGGCGTGTACTTCGCCATCAACAGCCCGGCGGGCGTGGTGGGCAAGGAAGCCGCCGACGCGGTGGCCACCATCACCGGCTGGGGCTACCCGGTCACGGTGGAGCAGATGTCCGCGCTGGCCACCGAGATGGGCGAGAAGACGCTGTTCGCCCGCACCGGCGGCGCGCCCTCGCTGGCCGTGGGCATGGCCACCATCTTCCACGAGACCTTCGGCGGCAAGATGCTCGACATGTGGTACCACTTCGCCATCATGTTCGAGGTGCTGTTCATCCTCACCACCCTGGATGCCGGCACGCGCGTGGGCCGCTTCATGCTCCAGGACCTGCTGCGCCACGTCTCGAAGCCCCTGGGCGACGTCTCCTCCTACCCGGCCACGGTGGTCTCGAGCCTGATCTTCGTGTCCGCCTGGGGCTACTTCCTGGTTCAGGGCGTGAAGGACCCGCTGGGCGGTGTGAACATCCTCTGGCCGCTGTTCGGCATCTCCAACCAGCTGCTGGCGGGCATCGCGCTCACGGTGGCCACCGGGATCATCATCAAGATGGGCAAGGCGCGCTACGCCTGGGTCACCGGCATGCCGCTGGCCTGGCTCGCCACCATGTGCACCTGGGCGGCCATCGAGAAGACCTTCAGCAGCAATCCCGGCATCGGATTCCTGGCGGGCGCGAACAAGATGGCGGCCGACCTCGCGGCCGGCGTGCTGCCGCCGGACAAGGCCGCGGCCGCGCCGGCACTGATCTTCGGCCAGCGCATCGACGCCGTGCTCGCCATATTCTTCGTGGCGGTGCTGTGGACCGTGATCTTCGACATGATCCGCATGAGCCGCCGCTACCTGGCGGGCCAGCCCGTGCCGGCGCTGTCCGAGGCGGCCTACTCGCGCACGCAGTTGGAGTGGGCTCGCGGCTGAGGCCGCGGGGCGCCGCCGGACGGCGGCGCCCGCCCCTTCCCTGCACCCGGAATCCACGCCATGAGCAGCGCCCTGCCCGCCGACCTGCGCAAGCTCTGGGACCTCATGCGCAGCGTCGCCGGCGACGATGCCTACGAGCGCTACCGGGAGCGCCACGCCCGCACCCACCCGGACGTGCCACCGCTGTCGCCGGCGGAATTCTTCGCCGACGAGCAGGACCGCAAGTGGAGCGGCGTGAGCCGCTGCTGCTGAATCGCCAGCGGCGCTAGAAGCGCCGCTCGTTCCATGCGCCGGCCGGCTGGAACTGCACGTACTCGAACAGGTTGTCGCTCACTCGCCGCGTGCGCGGACCGCTGTCGCGCAGCACGTGCTCGCGCATGATCTTGCCCAGGTTGAGCGACACGCCCACGTAGGTGTAGCGGGCGCGCTCGCCCCCGTCCTCGAAGCCGCGGGCCCCGTAGCCCAGCGACAGCTCGAGATAGCGCAGCAGTGGAATGCGGTCGAGCGCCTCCACGCCCTCGGCCTTCGTGACGAGGTAGTAGGTCTGCCCGGAATAGTCGCTGATGGGCTCCCAGCCGCGGCGGCTGCCATCCGGGCGGGTCGAGGGCCAGTAGTTGATGCGGAAGTCCAGCAGCCGGTCGAATCCGGGGCTCCTTTCGGAGACCACGGCCGTGATGGCGCCTGCGGTGTTCATGAGGAAATCCTCGGGGCTGAAGCTCCACTCCTTCGCGAAGCCGTCGATCAGCTCCACGCCGGTGAGCGCCCCATAGGCGGTGAGCGCCCCCAGCCGGATGGCGGCCCCGCGCCCGTGGCCGAGCGACTCGAATCCCCAGGTGAGCAGGCGCGAACCGGCATAGGTGAACATGAAGTGGCCGAGCTTGTCCTGGCCGCCGTGGTCGGTGTCCGGGCCGAACCAGCCCTCGCGTTCGGCCTTGAACTGCGGTTCGAAACCCGCGCCCCACCAGCTCGTGAGGCCGTACAGGTAGACCG
>CAZXJW010000347.1:2317-3413 GCA_964641005.1 uncultured Rhodocyclaceae bacterium | reverse complement strand
CCTGACCCAGCAGGGCGCCATCAACATCTTTTCCCGGGGGGTCGGCGAGCATCGCGTCACCGTCCTGGGGGAGACGCCCGCAGCGACGGTCATGCTGATCGGAAACGCCCTCGTCCAGAAGGGCAAGTAGTCCGCCGCCGGCCCGGTGGCGGTCCCACAAAGCCAGGAACCCTCCCATGATCCGATCGATTCTCGCCGCCGCCGCGGCGTTCGTCCTGCTCGCCGGCGCGCCGGTCCGGGCCCAGCTACCGGACTTCACCGACCTGGTGGAGCAGCAGGGGCCCACGGTGGTGAACATCAGCACCACGTCCGCGCGACCCGCCGGGGCGCAGGGGCAGGCGCCCGGGGGGGAGGACGACCCCTTCTTCGACTTCTTCCGCCGCTACGGCCCGCCAGGCCAGCAGCCCCAGCAGCCCCAGGAGCGGGAATCGCGATCGCTGGGCTCGGGCTTCATCATCAGCGCGGACGGATTCATCCTCACCAATGCCCACGTGGTGGAGGCGGGCGAGACCGTCACCGTGCGACTGACCGACAAGCGCGAGTTCACCGCCAAGGTGATCGGCAGCGACCGCCGCTCCGACGTGGCGCTGATCAAGATCGACGCCACCGGCCTGCCCGCGGTGCGCCTGGGCGACGCCAACCGCCTGAAGGTGGGTGAATGGGTGCTGGCCATCGGTTCTCCCTTCGGCTTCGAGAACACCGTCACCGCCGGCATCGTGAGCGCCAAGGGCCGCTCCCTGCCTCAGGAGAACTTCACCCCCTTCATCCAGACGGACGTGGCCATCAACCCGGGCAACTCGGGCGGGCCGCTGTTCAACCTCAAGGGCGAGGTGGTGGGCATCAATTCCCAGATCTACAGCCGCACCGGCGGGTTCATGGGCCTGTCCTTCGCCATCCCCATCGACGTGGCCATGGACATCGCCGGCCAGCTGCGCACCACCGGGCGCGTCACCCGCGGCCGCATCGCCGTTGTGATCCAGGAAGTCACCAAGGAGCTGGCGGAGTCCTTCGGACTGCCCAAGCCCCAGGGGGCGCTGGTCAACTCGGTGGAGAAGGACGGCCCCGCCGACAAGGCCGGCATCGAGCAGAGCGACAT
>CAZXJW010000347.1:0-2307 GCA_964641005.1 uncultured Rhodocyclaceae bacterium | reverse complement strand
GAGCGACATCATCCTCAAGTTCGACGGCAAGGCCGTGAACAGCTCCTCCGACCTGCCGCGCATCGTGGCCGCCACCAAGCCGGGCACCAAGGTGCAGGTCCAGGTCTGGCGCAAGGGTGCCGCGCGCGACCTGCAGGTGGTGGTGGGCGAACTGGCCGACGATCGCCGTGCCGCCGGCGGGCCAGGCCGCAAGCCGGCGCCGAAGGCGGGCGACGCCGTGGCCAAGCTGGGCATGACGCTGTCCGAGCTCTCGGCCGACCAGAGGCGCGACCTCGGCGTGGCCAACGGGCTGCTGGTGGAGGAGGCCTCCGGCACCGCGGCGCTGGCCGGCATCCGCAAGGGCGACGTGCTGCTCGCCATCAACAACCAGGACGTGAAGAGCCTCGAACAGCTCAACGAGGTCCTGGCGCAGTTCGAGAAGGCCCGCAGCGTCGCGCTGCTGATCCGGCGGGAGGGCTCCTCGCTGTACGTGCCCCTGCGGCTCAACGGCAACTGACGAGACGGCCGGACCGCCGCCTTTTCCGCTAGAATCCGCTCGCGCCATTCCGGGCGCCACTTCGCGAGGGGCACTGCGGTGCCCCTCGTCGCATTCCAGCCCCATGCAGCACATCCGCAACTTCTCCATCATCGCGCACATCGACCACGGCAAGTCGACGCTGGCGGATCGCTTCATCCAGCGCTGCGGCGGCCTGTCCGACCGGGAGATGGAGGCCCAGGTGCTCGACTCCATGGACCTGGAGCGCGAGCGCGGCATCACCATCAAGGCCCAGACCGCGGCGCTCACCTACAAGGCGCGCGACGGCCAGGTGTACCAGCTCAACCTCATCGACACCCCCGGGCACGTGGACTTCTCCTACGAGGTGTCCCGCTCGCTGGCGGCCTGCGAAGGCGCGCTGCTGGTGGTGGACGCCTCCCAGGGCGTCGAGGCGCAGACCGTGGCCAACTGCTACACGGCCATCGAGCAGCGCGTGGAGGTGGTGCCGGTCCTGAACAAGATCGACCTGCCCTCCGCCGACCCCGAGCGGGTCATCGCCGAGATCGAGGACATCGTCGGCATCCCGGCCCAGGACGCGGTGCGCGCCAGCGCCAAGACCGGCGAGGGCGTTGAGGACATCCTCGAGGCGGTCATCACCCGCATCCCGCCTCCGAAGGGCGATCCGGACGCGCCGCTCAAGGCGCTGGTGATCGACTCGTGGTTCGACAACTACGTGGGCGTGGTGATGCTGGTGCGGGTGGTGGACGGGGTGCTGCGCAAGGGGGCCAAGGTGCTGCTCATGTCCAACCGCGCGGCCTACCCCTGCGAGCAGCTCGGGGTGTTCACCCCGAAGTCGCTCGCGCGCGAGCAGCTCTCCGCGGGCGAGGTGGGCTTCGTGATCGCCGGCATCAAGCTGCTCTCGGATGCCAAGGTGGGCGACACCATCACCACGGCCGACCGGCCGGCGGCCGAGCCGCTGCCCGGCTTCAAGGAGATCAAGCCGCAGGTGTTCGCCGGCCTCTACCCGGTGGAGTCGAACGAGTACGAGGCGCTTCGCGACGCCCTCGAGAAGCTGCATCTCAACGACTCGTCGCTGCGCTTCGAGCCCGAGACCTCGCAGGCACTGGGCTTCGGCTTCCGCTGCGGATTCCTCGGTCTTCTGCACATGGACATCGTGCAGGAGCGCCTCGAGCGCGAGTACGGGATGAACCTCATCACCACCGCGCCCACGGTGGTGTACCAGGTGATGATGCGCGACGGCACGCTGCAGGAGGTGGAGAACCCCTCGCGCCTGCCCGACGCGGCCAAGATCGAGGAGATCCGCGAGCCCATCATCACCGCCACCATCCTGGTGCCCGAGGCCTACGTGGGTCCGGTGATCACGCTGTGCAACCAGAAGCGCGGCGCCCAGCGCAATCTCCAGTACATGGGACGGCAGGTGATGCTCACCTACGACCTGCCGCTCAACGAGGTGGTGATGGACTTCTTCGACAAGCTGAAGTCGGTGAGCCGCGGCTATGCCTCGCTCGACTACGACTTCAAGGAGTTCCGCGCCGACGACCTGGTGAAGCTCGACATCCTGATCAACGGGGAGAAGGTGGACGCGCTGTCGCTGATCGTGCACCGGTCGAATTCCCAGCACCGCGGCCGCGAGCTGGCGGCCCGGATGCGCGAGCTGATCCCGCGCCAGATGTTCGACGTGGCGGTGCAGGCGGCCATCGGTGCCCACATCATCGCCCGCGAGAACATCAAGGCGCTGCGCAAGAACGTGCTGGCCAAGTGCTACGGCGGCGACATCACCCGCAAGAAGAAGCTGCTGGAGAAGCAGAAGG
>CAZXJW010000346.1:0-3432 GCA_964641005.1 uncultured Rhodocyclaceae bacterium | reverse complement strand
CCGCTGCTCGAGATCCGCGACCTGCGCACCTGGATCGCCGCGGGAGAGCGCGTGATCCGCGCCGTGGACGGGCTCTCGCTCTCCATCGATCGCGGCGAGACCTTCGCCCTGCTGGGCGAGTCCGGCAGCGGCAAGTCGCTCACGGCGCTGTCGGTGATGCGGCTGCTTCCGGACGCGGGGCGGGTGGTGTCGGGCGAGGTGCGCCTCGATGGCGAGGATCTGCTGGCGCTGCCCGAGGCGCGCATGCGCGACGTGCGCGGCCGGCGCATCGGCATGATCTTCCAGGAGCCCGGCTCGAGCCTCGATCCGGTGATGAGCGTGGGCGACCAGGTGCGCGAGGTGCTCGACCGCCACATGGGCCTGCGCGGCAGTGCCGCGGACCGGCGCGTGCTGGAGCTGTTCGAGGCCGTTGGCATCCCGGACCCGCGCCGGCGCATGGACGAGTTCCCCTTCCAGCTCTCCGGAGGACTCAAGCAGCGGGTCATGATCGCGGGCGCGCTCGCCTGCGAACCCGAGCTGCTGATCGCCGACGAGCCCACCACGGCACTGGACGTGACCATCCAGGCCCAGGTGCTCGGCGTGCTGCGCGAGATCCAGCAGCGCACCGGCATGGCGATCCTGCTCATCACCCACGACCTGGGCGTGGTCGCGGAGATGGCGCATCGCGTCGCCGTCATGTACGCGGGCGAACTAGTGGAGTCGGCGCCGCGCGAGCGCTTCTTCGCGGCGCCGGCCCACCCCTACACCCGCAAGCTGTTCGCCTCGGTGCCGGGCCGCGATCTGCGCGACCGGCCGCTGGCGGTGATCGGCGGACAGGTGCCCGCGCTGTGGCGGGATTTTCCCGGCTGCCGCTTCGCGGAGCGCTGCGAGCAGGCCTGGGAGGCCTGCCGGAGCGTGCCGCCCGCGGCGGTGGAACTGCCCGGCGCCCAGCTGGCCCGCTGCCACCTGCACGATCCGCGGCAGGCAGCCGGTGCTCCGGCCGGCGCGACGAACCCGCCTGCAGCGCCGTTGGTGTCCGGGCAGGGTGCGCCCGGTGCCGCGCTGCTCGAGGTGCGCGAGCTCGCCGTGCACTTCCCCATCCGCCGTGGCGTGCTCAAGCGGGTGGTGGGGCAGGTGAAGGCCGTGGACGGCCTGTCGCTGGACCTGCGCTCGGGCGCCACGCTCGCGCTGGTGGGCGAGTCCGGCTGCGGCAAGACCACGGCCGGCAAGGCGATCGTGCGGCTGCTCGAGGCCACCGCCGGCCGCATCCGGCTCGATGGCGAGGACATCACCTTGCTCGGCGGCGCGGCACTGCGCAATCGCCGCCGCCAGTTCCAGATCATCTTCCAGGATCCCTTCGCCTCGCTGAATCCGCGCATGCGGGTGGCCGAGATCGTGGCCGAGGGCATGCTGGCGCTGGGCATCGGCGCCGACGCGGCGGAGCGGGCGCGGCGCGTGGATGCGCTGCTCGAGCAGGTGGGCCTGAGCGCCGAGATGCGCCACCGCTATCCGCACGAGTTCTCCGGCGGCCAGCGCCAGCGCATCGCCATCGCCCGTGCCCTGGCGGTGGAGCCGAGGCTGATCGTCTGCGACGAACCCACCTCGGCGCTGGACGTGTCGGTGCAGGCCCAGATCCTCAACCTGCTGCGCGAACTGCAGCAGCGGCTCGGCCTGGCCTACCTGTTCATCACCCACAACCTGTCGGTGGTGGAGTTCCTCGCCCACGAGGTGGCGGTGATGTACCTCGGCCGCATCGTGGAGCACGGCGGCGTGCGCGAGGTGCTGGATGCCCCGCGCCACCCCTATACCCAGGCGCTGCTCGCGGCCGTGCCGCGCATGGATGCGGCCGGGGAGCGTCCGGCGCTGCGCATCGAGGGTGACCTGCCTTCGCCGGCCAGTCCTCCCGCGGGCTGCCACTTCCACCCGCGCTGTCCTCGGTCGCGGGACGAGTGTCGGGCCGGCTATCCGGAGGCTGTGACGGTGTCGCCCGGACACGTGGTGCGCTGCGTGCTGGCTCGCCCGGCGGGCGCCTGAAACGAAGACGGCGCCACGAGGGCGCCGTCCCGGGGGAAGCGGGCCGGGATCAGTTGCGCGCGGCGAGGTGCTGCCGCCCGCCCGTGGAGCGCGAGGGCGTGTGCTTCACGCGCACCACGCCGGGTGCCTGCTTCGCCGACTTGCCCTTGCGGGCGGCCTTCGCGTGCCCGGGCGCCTGGGGCGCGAGCGCGATGCGCTGGCCGGGGCTCACCTTGCCACCCTTGAGGTGGTTCCAGCGGGCCAGTTCCGCGGGGCTCACGCCGAAGTCCATGGCGATGGACTGGAGCGTCTCGCCGCGACGCACCTTGTGGTGGCGCGGGGCCGCGTCCACGAAGGCGGGCTGGCGCGACAACGCCGAGTAGGCGCGTTCGATGTCCGAGCCCTGCGCCTCGCTGGGCGTGGGCACGAGCAGCGACTGGCCGGGCTTCAGGTGGCGGCGCGGTCCGATGCCGTTGACCTGGCGCAGCGTCGCGGGCGCGAGCCCGTAGCGGCTGGCGACGGTCTCCAGGCTTTCCTTCGGGCGCAGCGTGTAGACCTGCCAGGTGACCAGCGGATCGTCGTTGGCCTCGAAGTTGGCGTGGAACACCTGGGCCTTGTCCACCGGCAGCAGCACGCTGGTGGTGCCGGTCGGGGTGATCACCGGCCGGTTGTGCGCCGGGTTCAGGGAGCGGAACTCGTCCACCTCCATCTCGGCCAGGGCGGCGGCGCGCTTCACGTCCATGTGGGCGGGCAGCGCCACGCGGGTGAAGTAGGGCTGGTTGGGAATGTCCTCGAGGGTCAGGCCGTAGCGCTGCGGGTCGGCGACGATGTTCTTCACCGCCTGGAGCTTCGGGATGTAGTTGGCGGTCTCGGCGGGCATCTTGAGGTCGAGGTAGCCGGTGGGCTTGTGGTGGCGGCGGTTCTTCTCCACCGCTCGGGCGACGGCACCCTCTCCCCAGTTGTAGGCCGCCAGCGCGAGCTGCCAGTCGCCGAAGTCGGCGTGCAGCTTCTGCAGGTAGTCCAGCGCCGCGCGCGTGGCGGCCATCACGTCGCGACGGCCGTCGTACCACCAGTTCTGCTCAAGACCGTAGCGCCGGCCGGTGGCCGGGATGAACTGCCACATGCCGGCGGCATGGGCGCGCGAATAGGCGCCCGGGTTGTAGGCGCTCTCGATCATGGGCAGCAGCGCCAGGTCGGCGGGCATGCCGCGCTTCTCGAGCTCCTCCACCACGAAGAACAGGTAGCGGCGGCTGCGCTCGACCATGCGGGCGAGGTAGTCGGGACGGTTCAGGTACCACGCCTCGTGGCGGCGCACGGCGGCGGTGTCGATCTCGGGGATGGCGTAGCCGGCGCGGATGCGTGCCCAGAGGCTGTCCGCGGTCGTCCTGCCCTCGTCGAGCACCGCGGTGTTGGCGAAGCCGCGCGCGCGGAGGTCGTCCA
>CAZXJW010000345.1:0-3475 GCA_964641005.1 uncultured Rhodocyclaceae bacterium | reverse complement strand
TCGAGTACAACAACTTCATCCCGGCCGACCCGCTCAAGACCCCGCCCCACATCGCCCCGGTGTGGTACTTCACGCCCTACTACGCCATGCTGCGCGCGGTGCCCGCCATGCTGGGCTCGCAGTTCCCGGGCGTGATCGTCATGGGCGCCGCGGTGGTGATCTTCTTCGCCCTGCCCTGGCTCGACCGCGGCAAGGTGAAGTCCATCCGCTACCGCGGACCGAAGTACAAGGTCGCGCTGGCGGTGTTCGTGGTCAGCTTCGTGATCCTGGGCTGGCTGGGCGTGGAGCCCACCGACTTCCTCGGCAAGGTGCCCGGCACCAGCCTCGAGGTGGCCACGCTGCTGGCGCGCATCTTCACGGTGCTGTACTTCGCCTTCTTCCTGCTGATGCCCTGGTACACCGCCAACGACAAAGAGAAGCCCGAACCGCAACGGGTGACCTGGTGAGCGCCATGCGATTCCTCAAGACCCTCGTCCTGGCCGCGGCCTTCCCCGCCGCGGCCCTCGCCGCCGGCGGCCACGTGCAGCTCGACAAGGCGCCCATCGACAACCACGACACCGCCTCGCTGCAGCGCGGCGCGAAGATGTTCGTGAACTACTGCATGGGCTGCCACGGCGCGGAGTACATGCGCTACAACCGGCTCACCGACCTGGGCATCACCGAGCAGCAGATCAAGGACAACCTGATGTTCACGGGCGACAAGGTGGGCGAGCCCATGAAGTCGTCCATGAAGGCGAAGGATGGCGCGAAGTGGTTCGGCGCCCAGCCGCCCGACCTGTCGGTGATCGCGCGCTCGCGCGGCGCCGACTGGCTCTACACCTACCTGCGCACCTACTACCGCGACGACTCCAAGGCCACCGGCTGGAACAACGTCGCCTTCCCCAACGTGGGCATGCCACACGTGCTGTGGGAGCTGCAGGGCATCCAGGAGCTCGAGGAGCACAAGGCCGACGGCGAGGGGCACGGTACCGCGCATGCGGCCCCGACGCTCAAGCTCGCCTCCGCCGGCACGCTCGCGCCCAAGCAGTACGACGCGGCCGTGGCCGATCTCGTGAATTACCTGGTGTACATGGGCGAACCCGCCCGCACGCACCGCGCCCAGCTCGGCACCCTGGTGCTGCTGTTCCTGGGCGTGGCCCTCGTCTTCGCCTACCTGCTCAAGAAGGAGTACTGGAAGGACGTGCACTAAGGATTCCGCGTTCGCGGCGTCCCGTCTCCGGAGCCTCCAGCCATGATGACCCTGTATTCAGGCACCACCTGCCCCTTCAGCCAGCGCTGCCGCATCGTCCTCTACGAGAAGGGGATGGACTTCCAGATCGTGGACGTCGATCTCTTCAACAAGCCCGAGGACCTCGCGGTGATGAACCCGTACAACCGCACCCCGGTGCTGGTGGAGCGGGACCTCATCCTGTACGAGTCCAACATCATCAACGAGTACATCGACGACCGCTTCCCCCATCCGCAGCTCATGCCCGCGGACCCGGTGATGCGGGCGCGCGCCCGGCTGTTCCTGTTCCGCTTCGAGAACGAGCTGTTCGTGAACATCGAGGCGCTGGAGAAGGGCAACCAGAAGGCCGCCGACAAGGCGCGCCAGCTGGTGCGCGACAGCCTCACCCAGATCGCGCCGGTGTTCACCAAGCAGAAGTTCATGCTGGGCGACGAGTACTCCATGCTCGACGTGGCCATCGCGCCGCTGCTGTGGCGCCTGGACTACTACGGCGTCCAGCTGCCCAAGCCGGCCGCGCCGCTGCTCAAGTACGCCGAGCGGCTGTTCAGCCGGCCAGCCTTCATCGAGGCGCTCACGCCAGCCGAGAAGGTGATGCGCAAGTGAAGAACCCCTCCACCACTCCGTACCTGATCCGCGCGATCTACGAGTGGTGCGTGGACAACGGCTTCACGCCTTACCTGGCCGTGCGGGTGGACGAGAACACCCGCGTGCCCATGGAGTACGTGCGCAACGGCGAGATCGTGCTCAACGTGAGCGCCGATGCCACCCGCGACCTCACCATGGGCAACGAGGGCATCCGCTTCTCGGCGCGCTTCAACGGCGTGTCGCGCGAGATCAGCGTGCCCGTGGACGCGGTGAGCGGCATCTTCGCCAAGGAGACGGGGCAGGGGCTCGCCTTCGAGCAGCCCTCGCCCATGCCGGTGATCTCCGCCGCGGCGGCGGAGACATCGCCGCCGGACGACGACAGGCCCACGCCCCCCTCGGGCCGGCCGAAGCTGCAGGTCGTCAAGTAGGTCTTCCAGGCCGGCGGCCGCCGGCTGGTCACCGTCCCTGCGAGGGGCGGGTACACTTTCCCCCGAAGTGCCGGCTTAGCTCAGCAGGTAGAGCAGCTGATTTGTAATCAGAAGGTCACGGGTTCGATTCCTGTAGCCGGCACCACATGGCAGGAAACCAATGGCAATGTGGTGAGGCGCGGCCCCGCTACTCCCGCCACTCCTCCCCCGGCATGATCCGTCGCATGAACCCCGCGAACAGCGGCACGGTGAAATCCGTGTCCCCGTGGTTCGGGCTCCACACCATCCCCTTCGAGATGAGCTGCGCCCGCGTGGGCGCGATGGACGTCACCTTCTTGCCCAGCTGATCGGCGATGTCGCCCGAGCGGTGCGGCCCCGGCCCCAGCTCGGCCATGGCGCGCAGGTACTTCTTCTCCAGCGGCGTGAGCCGGTCGAAGCGCACCCGGAAGAAGCTCTCGTCCAGCGCCGCGATGGCCGTCTGCGACGCGGCGCGCACGTCGGCGAGGGTGATGGGCGATTTCTCCGCCGCGTCCCAGGCATGCTTGCCCCAGGTCTGCAGGAAGTAGGGATAGCCCTGGGTGGTGCGCACCAGCGTGTCCAGCGCCGCCGGCTCGTACTCCACGCCCTGGTCGCGGGCCGGCTTCACGATGGCGTCGCGCGCGAATTCCTCCGGCAGCGGCCCGATCTCCGGGAAGTCGAACATGCGCTCGGCGTAGGACTTGGCATTGCCCATCTGGCCGCGCAGCTGGGGCAGGCCGGCGCCCACCAGCACCACGGGCAGCTTGCGCTGGGCGGTCCGGTGCAGGGCGGTCACCAGGGCGGCGAGCTGGGATTCCTCCACGTACTGCAGCTCGTCCACGAAGATGGCCAGCGCGGTGCCCGCCTTGCGGGCGGCTTCGCCGGCCACCTCCAGCAGCGCCTGGAGGTCGTGCTCCAGGTCGCCGTTGTCGGCCAGGCCGGGCTCGGGGTCCAGGTCCAGCCCCACCTCGATGTCGCCGAAGCGCACCTTCAGCCCCTTGGCGAAGCCGGCCAGCCCGCGCAGCGCCCGCTGGGCGAGGTCCTTCGCCTGCTCGTTGCGCGACAGCCGCAGCAGCGCCAGCCGCAGCTGCGGCGCGAGCAGGGCGGGCAGCGAGCGGCCCTCGGGGGCTTCCACGTTGATGGTCTGGATGCCATCCGCCTCGGCGTCCTGGCGCATGCGATCCAGCAGCACGGTCTTGCCCACGCCGCGCAGGCC
>CAZXJW010000344.1:0-3483 GCA_964641005.1 uncultured Rhodocyclaceae bacterium | reverse complement strand
GCGCCGGGACGCTGCCCCTTCATCCGCGCCCGCAGGCCGTCGATGAATCGCTGCCGGGCCTCGATCACGTCCGTGGCGGGGCGCCCGCGTCCGGCCAGGGCAAGCAGTGCCGAGGCACGCAGCCGGTCGGCCAGCGGTTCCTCGCCGCAGGCGTAGCCGTCGGCGAACAGCGCCACGTCGCGTCCCAGGGACGCGTCTTCCTCGGCGCTGAGCGCGGCATGCCCGCCGGCGGCCCGGCACAGCAGCAGCGCGGACAGCACCAGGCGGCGCAGCGCTGCGCCCCTGGCGCTCAGAACTGCGCTTCCTCGAGCGCCAGCACCGCGGGCGAACCGTCCGTGACGGCCACGCGGTAGGCGTGCGCCAGCGGCATGACGTGCTCGGCGTAGAAGCGCGCGGTGGCGAGCTTGGCGCGGTAGAAGTCGTACTCGGTACTGCCGCCGTCCAGGCGCTGCTTGGCGATCAGCGCGGCGCGGAACATCTGGTGCCCACCGGCCACGGTCCCGAACATCTTCAGGAAGGGCACGGCCCCGGCGGAGGCGGCCTTGGGGTCGCGGGGATAAGTCTCCAGCAGCCAGTCGGTGGCGAGCTCGAGGGCATCCACGCCGGCCTTCAGCGCCGCGCGCATCGCGGCCAGGCCGTGGTGCTGCGGGTGGGCCGCCAGGTCGGCGTCGAGGCGCCGCATGTGGGCGATGTAGGCCTTGGCCGTGGCGCCCTTCTCGTAGGCGATCTTGCGGCCGATGAGGTCGTTGGCCTGGATGCCGGTGGTGCCCTCGTAGATGGCGGTGATGCGCGCGTCGCGCAGGTACTGGGCGGCGCCGGTCTCCTCCACGAAGCCCATGCCGCCGTGCACCTGCACGCCGGTGGAGGCGATCTCGATGGACTGCTCCGTGCACCAGCCCTTCACCACGGGGGTGAGCAGGTCGAACACCGCCTGGCCCTGCTGCTTCTTCGCGGGGTCCGGGTTCATGAGCGCGTGGTCGAGGGCCTCGGCGGCGGCCGCGGCCAGCGCCCGCATGGCCTCGGTCTGGGCCTTCATGGACAGCAGCATGCGGCGCACGTCGGGGTGGTGGATGATGGTGACGCGCTCGCCCGCCTTCACGCCGGTCTCGCGGCCCTGCACGCGCGTCTTCGCGTACTCGAGCGCGTGCTGGTAGGCCCGCTGGGCGAGCGCCACGCCCTCCACGCCCACCTCCAGGCGCGCGAAGTTCATCATGGTGAACATGTAGGACAGGCCCATGTTCTCCTGGCCCACCAGGTAGCCGATGGCGCCGCCGGCATCGCCGTACTGCATCACGGCCGTGGGGCTGGCGTGGATGCCGAGCTTGTGCTCGATGGACACGCACTTCACGTCGTTGCGCGCGCCGAGGCTGCCGTCGGCGTTCACCAGGAACTTGGGCACGATGAACAGCGAGATGCCCTTCACGCCCTCGGGCGCGTCGGGCGTGCGGGCCAGCACCAGGTGGACGATGTTGTCCGCCATGTCGTGCTCGCCCCAGGTGATGTAGATCTTGGTGCCGAAGATGCGGTAGTGGTCACCCTCCGGGACGGCGCGGGTTCGCACCGCGGACAGGTCGGAGCCCGCCTGCGGCTCGGTGAGGTTCATTGTGCCGGTCCACTCGCCGGTGACCAGCTTCGGCAGGTAGCGATCCTGCTGCTCGGGCGAGCCGTGGCGGGCGATGGCGAGCGTGGCGCCGTTGGTGAGCATGGGACACAGGCAGAAGGACATGTTCGCCGCGTTCCACATCTCCGAGAGCTGCTGCGAGAGCACGTGGGGCAGGCCCTGGCCGCCGAAGCGCGGAGCGCCACCCACGGCCGCCCAGCCGGCCTCGACGAACTGCCGGTAGGCCTCCCTGAAGCCGGGCACCGTGGTGACCACGCCGTCCTTCGCCTTCGCGCCGGTCTGGTCGCCGGGCCAGTTGAGCGGGTCGAGCACGCCGGCGGCGAACTTGCCGGCCTCCTCGAGCACCGCGTCCACCAGGTCGGGCGTCACTTCCTCGCAGCCGGGCAGGCGCGCGATGGACTCGAGGTCCACCAGCTCCTTGAGCACGAACTGCATGTCACGGATGGGGGCGGCGTAGACGGACATGGGATTCTCGCGTGGGTGTGCAGGCGGATCGGTCCCGGGGCGCGCCCCTTCAGCCGAGCGCCTCGGTGAGTTCGGGGACGGCCTGGAACAGGTCGGCGGTGAGCCAGTAGTCGGCCACCGCGTTGATGGGCGCCTCGGCGTCCTTGTTGATGGCCACGATCACCTTGCTGTCCTTCATGCCCGCCAGGTGCTGGATGGCGCCGGAGATGCCCACGGCGATGTAGAGCTCTGGGGCCACCACCTTGCCGGTCTGCCCCACCTGGTAGTCGTTGGGCACGAAGCCCGCGTCCACCGCCGCGCGCGAGGCGCCCACGGCGGCGCCGAGCCGGTCGGCGAGCTTCTCGAGGATGGCGAAGTTCTCGCCGCTGCCCATGCCGCGGCCGCCCGAGACGATGATGCGCGCGGCGGTGAGCTCGGGGCGGGCGGAGACGGTGAGTTCCTGGCCCTCGAGCTTCGAAAGCCCGGCATCCGTTGCGCCGGCGACGGCCTCGATGGGCGCGCTGCCGCCGCTGGCGGGGGCTGCATCGAATGCCGTGCCGCGCACCGTCATCACCTTCACCGGGTCGGCGCACTGCACGGTGGCCATGGCGTTGCCGGCGTAGATGGGCCGCACGAAGGTGTCGGGCGACTCCACCGCCACCACGTCGGAGAGCTGCGCCACGTCCAGCAGCGCGGCCACGCGCGGCAGCAGGTTCTTGCCGAAGGCCGTGGCCGAGGCCAGCACGTGGGAGTAGCCGCGCGCCAGGGGCACCACGAGCGCCGTCAGGTTCTCCGCCAGCGGGTCCTTGAGCGCTTCGGCCTCCGCGAGCAGCACCTTGCCCACGCCGGGGACGGCCGCGGCGGCCTCGGCGGCCGCACGGCAGCCCTGCCCGGCCACCAGCACGTGGACCTCGCCACCGATGCGCGCGGCGGCGGTGAGGGTGTTGAGCACCGCCGGCTTGAGGCGGGCATTGTCGTGTTCGGCGATGACGAGGACGGCCATGATCAGATCACCTTCGCTTCGTTCTTGAGCTTGTCCACCAGCTCGGCCACGGTCTTGACCGGCTTGCCCGCGCCACGCTTGGCCGGCTCGGAGACCCTGAGCGTCTTCACCCGCGGTGCCATGTCCACGCCGAGGCTCTCGGGCGTGACGGTGTCGAGGGGCTTCTTCTTGGCCTTCATGATGTTGGGCAGGGTCACGTAGCGCGGCTCGTTCAGGCGCAGGTCGGTGGTGACCACGGCGGGCAGCTTCAGCGCCAGGGTCTCCAGGCCGCCGTCGATCTCGCGGGTGACGTGCACGGTGCCGCCGTCCACCTTCACCTTCGAGGCGAAGGTGCCCTGCGCCCAGCCCAGCAGCGCGGCGAGCATCTGGCCGGTCTGGTTGCAGTCGTCGTCGATGGCCTGCTTGCCCAGGATCA
>CAZXJW010000343.1:0-3501 GCA_964641005.1 uncultured Rhodocyclaceae bacterium | reverse complement strand
GAGGCCGCGCGCTGGGAGCAGAAGCTCGAGGACACCCGGAGGCTGGCGCGCCGCACCTTGCCCAGCTTCGCGCCCGAGGAAGCGCCCACCGAGGACATGGCAAGAGAGATCCGCGCCGCCAACGCCGTGATCGAGCAGCTGGCGCTGCCCTGGGACGGGCTGTTCCGCGACGTGGAGTCGGCCGTCACGCCCGACGTTGCACTGCTCGCCGCCCAGCCCGACCCGAAGAACCGCCGCGTGATCCTCGCCGGCGAGGCGCGCGACCTCAACGGCCTGCTCACCTTCATCGCGCGGCTCGAGTCTGCGCCGGGGCTGAGGGATGCACACCTCACCCAGCACGAAGTGCGCGTGAACGAGCCGCGCCGTCCCATCGCCTTCCAGGTGCAGGTGTCATGGCAGCCATGATGCGCGCGATCCGCTCGCGGATTTCCTCGCCCGCCGTCACTGGCGCGGGTCCGGCGCAGGCGCTCGGTGGCGCGGCGCGGTCCCTGCAGGGCATCGCGGGCATGCAGCCGCGCGCCATCGCCGCGCCGCTCTGGTGGCAGGTGCGCCGCGAGCTGTCCCGGCTGGGCTGGCCCGGCCTGGCCGGACTGGCGTTGCTGGCGGCGGGGGCCGTGCTGTGGCTGGGCGCCCAGCGCCCGGACGAGCGCCGCGCCGAACGGCTGCGCTCGGATGTGGCCGACCTGCGTGTGCGGCTGCGTTCCGCGGGCGAGTCGGGCGAGGACGGCCGTTCGCGGCCGCCGGCGACGCGCGCGGGGCAGCTCGCCACCTTCTACGAGTTCTTCCCCGCGGTGGCCTCGCTGCCCGACTGGCTGGCGGTGCTCAACACCGCGGCGGCGAAGAACGGGCTCGTGCTCGAGAGCGGCGACTACGCGCTCCTCCCGGCGCGCGGCGAGCAGCGCCTTGCGCGCTACGAGATGACGCTGCCGTTGAAGGGCTCGTGGCCGCAGCTGCGCGGCTTCGTGGCGGAGGTGATGGACAAGATCCCGGCGGCGGCGCTGGAGGACCTCGCGCTGCGCCGGGAGGCGGTGGGTGCCCCGCAGGTGGAGGCGAAGCTCAAGTTCGTGCTCTGGCTGGGCGAGGGCGGAGCCGGTGGCGCGGACGCGGCCCTGCCGGAGCAGCTGGACGCGGCGCCGTCGCAGCCCGCGCGGGCGCCCACGGCCGCAACGGGGGCGGCGCGATGAGCTTCGATCCGCGGATTCGCAAGGCGCTGGTGTTTGGCGGGCTCGCGGTGACCCTGGCCGCGGTGCGCTGGGTGGATGGCGAGCCCGAGCTCTCGCCCGCGGGCGCTGCCCCCGCGCCGTCGGAGGCGGTGCAACTCGCGCAGGCTCCCCGGGATCGGCGCGTGGAGCGCGAGGCGCCGGCCCGGGAGACGCGCGCGGTTCCGGCGCCCGTGCTGCCCGACCCGCGCACCCTGCGCCGGCGCAGCGAGGACAAGCCGGGCGATGCCTTCGGGGCCCGCAACTGGGAGCCGCCGCCGCCGAAGCTCACGCCGGCGCAGCAGGCCGCGGCCGCTGCGGCCGTGCCGCCGCCTCCGCCGCCCCAGGCGCCACCGCTGCCGTTCCGCTACGTGGGGATGCTGGGCGAGGAGGAGGAACAGACCACGGTGTTCCTCGAGAAGCAGGACAAGGGCTACGCGGTGAAGCCGGGCGACGTGATCGACGGCACGTACCGCGTGGAGGAGACCGCCGAGGGGCGGGTGGTGTTCACGTACCTGCCGCTGGAGCAGCGGCAGGTGCTGGTGGCGAAGGGCGAGTGATGTTCGTGGGAAGAAGATCTCTGCGGCGCATGGCGGATGCGCACCCGGCCGCCTCGATCCCGGCAAAGGCGCGCGGGCTGGCCTCGATGGCCATGGTGGCGGTTGCGCTGGCCACGGCGGGCGGGTGCGCGGCGACGCGCGCCTACGACGAGGCCACGCGACTGATCGCCGAGGGCAAGACCGAGCAGGGGCTCGCGCAACTGGAGAAGGCCTACCAGGAGAACCCCCGTTCCGCGCCCATCCGCGCGGCGCTGCTGCGCGAGCGCGAGCGCCAGGCAGGCGCCCTGCTGGCCGAGGGCGATGCTGCGCTCAAGGCGGGTCGTCTCGATGCCGCCGAGTCGGCGTTCCGCAGGGCCGCGGCCATCGACCCGGAGAACCCGCGCGCCGGCGCCCTGATGGCCGATGTGCAGCGCGCCCGCAACCACGATCGCGTGCTGGGCGAGGCCCAGGGCTTGATGCTGCGCGGGGACAACGAAGCGGCCGAGCAGCGCGTTCGTGCCGTCCTCGCCGAGAACCCCTACAACCCTTCTGCGCGCACGCTTCTGCGCCAGATCATGGAGGCCGCCGTGGCCGAGGCCGCGGCGGCGCAGCTCAAGGCCCCGTTTCGCAAGCCCAGCACCCTCGAGTTCCGCGATGCCCAGATCCGGACGGTGTTCGAGATGCTCTCGAAGAGCTCCGGCATCAACTTCGTCTTCGACCGGGACGTGAAGTCCGACCAGAAGATCACGGTGTTCGTGCGCAACACGACGATGGAGGACGTGCTCAAGCTGATCCTGGCCACCAACGGCCTGGATCGCAAGGTGCTGAACGCCAATTCGGTGCTGATCTATCCCAACACGCCGGCCAAGCAGAAGGACTACCGCGAGCTGGTGGTGCGCAGCTACTACCTCGCCAACGCCGACGTCAAGCAGGCCTCGGCGCTGGTCAAGTCGATGGTCAAGACGCAGGACGTCTTCATCGACGAGAAGCTCAACCTGATGGTGGTGAAGGACTCTCCGGAGGTGGTTCGCCTCACCGACCAGCTGGTGCGCACGCTCGACCTTGCCGAGCCGGAGGTGATGCTTGAGGTGGAGGTGCTGGAGGTGGCGCGGACCCGGCTGCAGGACATCGGGGTCCGCTACCCGGGGCAGGTGAACCTGGGCGCGCCGGCTCCTGGCACCGGCGGCACGGGAACCGGCACCGCCACGAGTTCCGCGACGCAGCCCATCGACGGGCCCATGGTGTTCACGGTGGCCAACCCCGCGCTGGTGTTCAACCTGCGCGCCACGGTGAACCAGACCAACATCCTGGCCAACCCGCGCATCCGGGTGAAGAACCGCGAGAAGGCTCGCATCCACATCGGCGACAAGGTGCCGGTGTTCACCTCCACGGCCACCGCCAACGTGGGGGTGTCCACCAGCGTGAGCTACCTGGACGTGGGCCTGAAGCTCGACGTGGAGTCGCAGGTCTACCTGAACGACGAGGTGGGCATCAAGGTGGGGCTTGAGGTGAGCAACATCATCGAGACCATCACGGTGGCCACGGGCACGGGCTCCACGGTGGCCTACCGGCTGGGCACGCGCAACGCCAACACGGTGCTGCAGCTGCGCGACGGGGAGACCCAGATCCTGGCAGGCCTGATCAGCGACGAGGACCGCCGCTCGGCCCAGCGCATCCCCGGCCTGGGCGACATCCCGATGCTGAGCCGCATCTTCGGCACCCAGAACGACAACCGGGTGAAGAGCGAGATCGTCCTCCTGATC
>CAZXJW010000342.1:0-3511 GCA_964641005.1 uncultured Rhodocyclaceae bacterium | reverse complement strand
CTGTCCCGGCGTGTTCGTGAAGCGCGCCACGTACAGCACGCCTTCGTCCATCAGGTTGAGGTTGGCAGCGCGGTTGGTCGGGTTGAAGGGCCGCGCACAGACGAACTTGTAGATGTACTCGTTGCGCTCGTCGTCGCCCATGTAGAAGGCCACGCGGTTCTGCACGCCCTGCGCGTCGGCGCTCACGGCCACCTGGGCGCTCTCCTTCTTGAAGCGGCCCAGGGCGGTCCGCTTCACCGGCACGCTGTTCGGGTTGAACGGGTCGATCTCCACCACGTAGCCGAAGCGGTTGGGCTCGAGGGGGTTCTCCACCACGTCGAAACGCGAGTCGGACACGTGCCACCAGTAGGTGGAGAATCCCACGGCGGTCACGCCGTAGCGGTTGAAGTCCTTGGTGGCGACGAAGCCGGCCTTGGCACCGAAGTAGCCGTTCCAGTTCTCCTCGCAGGTGAGGTAAGTGCCCCAGGGGGTGTAGCCGTGGGCGCAGTTGTTGAGCGTGCCCTGGCAGCTGCGGCCGTCGCTGACCCCGTTCTCCACGGACCCGGCGTCGGTGATGGTGTAGTTCTTCGCGCGCAGGAGCGGGTCGCCGGCGGCGGGGCCGGAGATGCGCATGGGCGTGTTGACGGTGATGCGGCGGCCGAAGGGGGAGTTCGCGATCACGCCCCACTTGCCGCCGGTGCGGCGCGCCTCCACCACGCTGACGCCGTGCGCCGCCTGGGACTTGCGCACCTTGGCGATGGTCACGTTGGCCTGGGTCAGGCCCTCGGCGCCGTGGGCGATGTCCTCGTGGATGTACTCATGGTTCACGCACAGCACGCCACGCTCGCTGGAAATGGTGGTGGCGCCGGTGGGCGTGCGGGCGGGAAAGCCGAAGTAGTGCATCCCGTCGTTGTGGTTGCCGAACTGGCGCGCCTGCTGGGCGGCACCCTGCGAGGCGTCGGGCAGCCAGGCCGCGCCGCCGGGCATGATCGGGTCGCCCCAGGCGGCGAACAACTCCACCTTGTAGCCGGGCGGGACGTCCACCGTGTCGGCGAACACCGGCGGCATGGTGGAGCTGGTGGGCGCCGGGTTGACGCGGGTCTTCGCGGGGATGCTGTCGAAGCCGATGCCCGCGAAGCCGTTCGCGGCCGGGATCGGCGCGGCCTGCACGGCATTCACGATGCCGGTCATGCTCACCCCGCCGAAGGCTGCCGCCATGGACGCGCTCATGCTCGTCTTGATGAAGCTGCGGCGGCTCGGGTCGGTGCTGTCGAGCACGTCGAAGATGGACTCGTTGCCCGACGGATTGATCGTCAGGTCGTTGGTCGGGTGCTTGGAACCTTTCATTCCGGGGTCTCCTGGGTCGGTTCTTGTTGAAGCACTGGCACGCCATCGCGCCAGCGCAGCGCCCGAGGACTATATGAATGCGTTGTTTCGCGGTCGGTGTGCGAAGCGGCCTACGCGCTGGGGCCATCGGCTCACGCCATGCAGGCGTCGTGTCATGCAGCGATGGGTCACTCTGCCCATGGCGGCGCGGCGGCCGGGAGCCAACCTCACGGCCGCGCAGAGGTGGCGTGCCATGGCCGGGGTCCTGGCTCCGGACGATGACTGGCCGGGCATTGACGGCTGATAGAATTCGCGCGCCGCCGCCCGCCCCGGCAGGATTCGTGCTCCCGTGCATCGAGTCCCATCACGGCCCCAACACGAGAACACCCCATGCCCCTCCATCCCGTCATCCTCTGCGGCGGCTCCGGCACCCGCCTCTGGCCGCTGTCGCGCAGCGCCTATCCCAAGCAGTTCCTCAAGCTCACCTCCGAGCTGTCCATGCTCCAGGACACGCTCAGGCGCCTGGACGGCGTGCCCGGCCTGGCCGATCCGCTGGTGATCTGCAACCACGAGCACCGCTTCCTGGTGGCCGAGCAGCTGCGCGCCATCGGCGCCACGCCGAAGCTGCTGCTGCTCGAGCCCATGGGCCGAAACACCGCCCCCGCCGTGGCCGCCGCCGCGCTGGCCCTGGCCGCCGAGGATCCCAAGGCGCTGATGCTGGTGCTGCCCTCGGACCACTGCATCCAGGATCGCGCCGCCTTCCACCGCGCCATCGCCACGGCCTCCGCCGCGGCGTCCCAGGGCCTGATGACCACCTTCGGCATCATTCCCGACAGCCCCGAGACCGGCTATGGCTACATCCGCCGCGGTCCGGCCCTGAAGGGCCTGAAGGGCGTGCACGCCATCGAACGCTTCGTCGAGAAGCCCGATGCCGTGCGCGCGCAGGAATTCCTCGACTCCGGCGAGTACTTCTGGAACAGCGGGATGTTCCTGCTGGGCGCGGGCGCGTACGTGGAAGAGCTGGGCGTGCACGCCCCGGCCGTGCTGGAGGCCGTTCGCAAGGCGCTCTCCGCGCGGCAGATGGACCTGGACTTCTGCCGCCTCGAGGAAGCGGCGTTCGCGTCCTCGCCCTCCATCTCCATCGACTACGCGGTGATGGAGAAGACGAAGCTCGGCGCCGTGGTGCCCGTTGAGATGGGCTGGAGCGACGTGGGCTCGTGGGATGCGCTGTGGGAGATCCACGCCAAGACCGCCGAGGGCAACGTGCTCGAGGGCGACGTGCTCGCCGAGAACGTGAACAACACCTTCATCAAGGCGGAGAACCGCATGGTGGCGGCCGTGGGCGTGGACAACCTGATCATCGTCGAGACCTCCGACGCCGTGCTGGTGGCCGACAAGCGCTCGGCCCAGGACGTGAAGGCGCTGGTGGACCGGCTCAAGGCGGAGTCACGCTCCGAGCACGTGTTCCACCGGCGCGTGTACCGGCCCTGGGGCTCCTACGAGGGCATCGACGACGGCACGCGCTACCAGGTGAAGCGGCTCACGGTGAACCCGGGCTGCAAGCTCTCGCTGCAGATGCACCACCACCGCGCCGAGCACTGGATCGTGGTGAGCGGCACGGCGAAGGTGACCCGCGGCGAGGAGGAGATCCTGCTCACCGAGAACCAGTCCACCTACATCCCGCTGGGCGTGAAGCACCGCCTGGAGAACCCCGGCATCGTGCCGCTGCAGCTCATCGAGGTGCAGTCGGGCAGCTACCTGGGCGAGGACGACATCGTGCGCTTCGCGGACGACTGGAACCGGAACAAGGGCTGATCGCGCATCGCCGGGCGCGGACGAAAAAAAGGGCCGGCGGATGCCGGCCCTTTGCACGAGGAGAAGTGCTGGAACGTCAGGCCTTGCGGCGACGGGCCATGAAGCCCACGCCGAGCAGGCCGGCGGCCATCAGGGCGTAGGTGCTGGGCTCGGGAATCGGCTGGGTGTTCACGCCGTACACGAGGTAGTCGTTGTTGGTGCCGTTGGCGGCATCGGCGCGGAAGAACAGGTAGTTCGCCTGCTGGGCCGTGGCATCGAAGCCGTTCGCCACGAGGTAGGAGAACACCGAGCCCTCGACGGCGGCCCCGGGCAGCGCAGTGTTGTCGCTGAACTTGATGAAGGTGGTGATCGAGTTCAGGTCGGGCGTGGCGACGTTGGACCAGTAGAAGAT
>CAZXJW010000341.1:0-3521 GCA_964641005.1 uncultured Rhodocyclaceae bacterium | reverse complement strand
ACCGACAAGCTTGAGAATGGAGTGCGTTGACCATGGCTGATTTCAACAGTGCCCTGTGGAGCATCGTCATCGCCGCGGTGACGGTGGTGAGCATCCTGGCCCTGCTGTGGTTCACCTGGAGCCAGGCGGCCGGTCGTCGACCGACCGCCGGCGAGAAGGTCGAGACCATGGGCCATACCTGGGACGGCGATCTCGCCGAGTTCAACAACCCGCTGCCGAAGTGGTGGCTGAACCTGTTCTACATCACGCTGGTGTGGGGCTTGGGCTATCTCATCGCCTACCCGGGACTCGGCGCCTTCAAGGGCATGCTCGGCTGGAGCGCGGAGACCCAGTACGACGCCGAGGTCGCCAAGGCCGACGCCACCTACGGCCCGCTGTTCGACAAGTACAAGTCCGTGCCGGTCGAGCAACTGGTGAACGACCAGGAGGCGCTGACGGTGGGCAAACGCCTGTTCGCGACCTACTGCACGCAGTGCCACGGCTCGGACGCCGGGGGCGCGCGCGGCTTTCCCAACCTCACCGACAACGATTCGCTGTGGGGCGCCTCGCCGGAGGCCATCGAACAGACCATCCTGAACGGCCGCCAGGGCGCGATGCCGGCCTGGGTCGCGGTGATCGGCGAAGACGGCGTGAAGAACGTCGCGAGCTACGTCGAGCACCTGTCCGGTCGCCAGGTGGATGCGGCCACCGTCGAGGCCGGCCAGAAGGTGTTCTCGACCACCTGCGTCGCGTGCCACGGCCCGGAAGGCAAGGGCAATCCGCTGATGGGCGCGCCCAACCTGACCGACGACGTGTGGCTGTACGGCGGCTCGCACGAGCGCATCGCCGAGAGCATCACCAAGGGACGCAATGGCCGCATGCCGGCCCATCGCGAGTTCCTGGGCGAAGCCAAGGTGCACCTGCTCTCGGCCTACGTGTACAGCTTCGCCAAGGGCAACGCCCCCGCGCAGTGAGCGGCGGCCTGCCCTGAAGACGATGTCGCGCGCGACCACGGGATCGCGCGCGACGGGGTGTCAACGGTAATGTATCCGGCACATCGAACCACCCTCGAGAGGATCCATGCTGTCACTCTTCGTCCCCACCAAGTGGATGCCCGTGCCGGCACGCTTCGGCGCCGTGCTGTGGCTGTCCTTCCTGCTCGCGGCGGCCGCGACCGGAGTGTTCTTCAGCACCATCGACCCGGAGGTGCTGCAGCCCTGCGTGCCGGAGTTTCCCGAGGTGGGCCGCACCGGCGCCTATACGATCGGTTTCTTCCTGTTCTGGTTGCTGACAGCCGCCTCCGGCGTGCTGGCGGTGGCCTTCACCTATCCCCCGCCCGCGTCAGAGCACGCCTACGAGACGCCAGATGTTGATGACTGACCCCACGCCCGAGACACCCGCCGCGGCTTCGGCCGCGGACGTCGAACATTCGCTGTACGAGAAGCGGCAGAAGATCTACCCGCGGGAAGTGCACGGCACCTTCGCCGCGCTGCGCACGACCGCCGTGCTGGTGCTGCTCGGCCTGTTCTACGGCCTGCCCTGGCTGTCCTGGGATGGCCGCCAGGCGGTGCTGTTCGACCTGCCGGCGCGCAAGTTCTACATCTTCGGCCTGACCTTCTGGCCGCAGGACTTCCTGCTGCTGACCCTGCTGATGATGATGGGCGCGCTGTCGCTGTTCCTGTTCACCGCGCTGGCCGGCCGCGTGTGGTGCGGCTATGCCTGTCCGCAGACCGTGTGGACCGAGGTCTTCCTGTGGATGGAACGCCTGGTGGAAGGCACGCGCCAGCAGCAGATGAAACTCGACCAGTCGCCCTGGTCGGCGCGCAAGCTGCGCATCAAGGCGACCAAGCAGTTGCTGTGGGTGAGCTTCTCCTTGTGGACCGGCTTCGCCTTCGTCAGCTTCTTCACCCCGGCGACCCGGCTCGCCCACGAGGTCGCGACCCTGAGCCTCGGGCCGTGGGAGTTCTTCTGGATCGCGTTCTACGGCTTCGCGACCTACGGCAACGCCGGCTTCATGCGCGAGCAGGTGTGCAAGTACATGTGCCCCTACGCGCGTTTCCAGAGCGCGATGTTCGACGCCGACACGCTCATCGTGTCCTACGACCGCTCGCGCGGCGAGCCGCGCGGCTCGCGCAAGGCCGGCAGCGATGCGAAATCCAAGGGCCTCGGTGACTGCATCAACTGCACGATGTGCGTACAGGTCTGCCCGACCGGCATCGACATCCGCAAGGGCCTGCAGTACGAGTGCATCTCCTGCTCGGCCTGCGTGGACGTTTGCAATGACGTGATGAAGAAGATGGGCTACGCGCCCAATCTCATCAGCTACACCACCCAGAACGCGCTGGATGGCAAGCCCACCCGTATCGTGCGGCCGCGCACGCTCATCTACGCCGCGATCCTCGGCGTGGTGGCGAGCCTCTTCCTGTACGTGCTGGCGAGCCGCGAGCCGCTCGGCCTGGACGTGATCCGCGACCGCAACCAGCTGTTCCGCGAGCGTGCAGGCCTCATCGAGAACGTCTACACGCTCAAGGTGCTGAACCTGGCGGACCACGAACGCAGCTTCCGCGTCTCGGCTGGGGGCATCGAGGGCCTGCAACTGACCGGCGTGAATGGGCCCGTGACGGTTCCGGCCGGCGGCGTGCAGGACGTGCCCGTGGTCCTGCGCGCCAGCGAAAGCGCGCTGCCGGCGCCGAGTTCCACGGTGCTCTTCACGCTCGAAGCGGCCGACGACACCAGCATCCACTTCACCCGTAAAGCCAAGTTCCTGGGACCCCGCTGATGAACGACACCTCCCTGCCCCGTAATCCGCGCCTCGCGACCCGCTGGCACCAGGAGCCGCTCGCCTGGCTGGTCTTCGGCCTGCCGGCCGTGGTGGTGGTCGCCTCGCTGGCCACGCTCTACATCGCCATGGATCGGCCGGACACCCTGGTGGTCGACGACTACTACAAGAAGGGCCTCGAGATTAACAAGGTGCTGGCGCGCGAGGATGCCGCCAAGGCCGCGGAGCTGGATTTCCGCGCCGAACTCGCCGCCGACGGCGTGCTGACGCTGCGCTTCGTCGCGCAACCGGGCTTCGCCTGGCCCGCGACGCTCGACGTGCAGGCGAACCACGCCACGGAAGGTGGTCGCGACAGACAGCTGCAGCTCGCCCACGGCGGCGACGGCGTGTACGTCGGCAAACTCACCGGCCTCGCCGCCGGCCCCTGGTACCTCGACGCCTCCACCCCCGCCTGGCGCGTGGTCAAGCGCGTCACCGTCGACGCCGAAGGCAAGTTGTAATGCGGGTTTCAACCCGCCGGGCACGACGCTCGTCGAAGCGTGGTGCTTGGCCGATTGAAATCAGCCCTACAGGCATCGTGGACGTAACGCATGGGCATCTTTTGTAGGGCGGGTTTCAACCCGCCGGGCACCGCACCCATCGAAGCGTCGTACACGGCCAATTGAAATCGGCCCTACTGGCCTCGTGGTCGTAGCGCATGGACACCTCTTGTAGCAACCATATTGCGTCAAGCCTTGGCGGCGGCCTTTTCCGGGTCCCAGGG
>CAZXJW010000340.1:0-3563 GCA_964641005.1 uncultured Rhodocyclaceae bacterium | reverse complement strand
GATGGAAGCTGACGCGCATCGCTCCGCGGCGGTGGCCCTGGCCTACGAATCCGCCGATGGCGCGCCGCGGGTGGTGGCGCGGGGCCGCGGCGAACTGGCGCTCAGGATCATCGAGTGCGCCCGCGAAGCCGGCGTGTTCGTGCACGAGTCGCCGGAACTGGTGTCGCTGCTGCTGGAGGTGGACCTGGATGCGCGCATCCCGCCCGAGCTGTACGTGGCGGTGGCGGAGGTGCTCGCCTGGGTCTACCGGGTGGAGCGCGGCGAGGCGGGACTCATGCCGCCAGGCGCGCCAGCAGCTCCGTCTCCAGGCGGATGACCTCGCGGGCGTCGGAGAGGCCCTTGCCGTCCAGCAGGAACATGTCCTCGGCGCGGGCGCCCAGGGTGTTGATCTTGGCGCTGACCACGCTGATGTCGTGCTCCGCCAGGGTGCGCGCCACCCGCGAGAGCAATCCCGGGCGGTCGCCGGCGATCAGCGAAAGGTAGTGGTAGCGCCCGCGCTCGTCGGGGCGGATGGTCACCTCGGGATCGAGAGGGAAGGCCCTGAGCTGGCGGGACAGGCGCCCGGTCACTGGTGGTTCGAGCGGACCGTCGGCGTGGAGCTGCCCGGTGAGTTCATGCTCGATGTAGCTCATCAGGTCGCGGTAGTGGGAGCGCGTCTCGCCGGGGTCCATCACCTGGAAGGTGTCCAGTGCATAGCCGTGGCGGGTGGTGTAGATGCGCGCCTCGACGATGCTGAAGCTGATGCGCTCGAAGAAGCCGCAGATCCGGGCGAACAGGTTGGGACGGTCCGGACCGTAGATGAGCACCTGCAGGCCCTCGCCGATGGGTGACAACCGGGCCTTCACCACGTGCCGCCCGGACTCCACGCGATGATTGAGCAGGCGCGTGTGCCAGGCGATCTCGCCGGGCTCGTGGCGCAGGAAGTAGCCATCGTCGAGCCGCGCCCACAGCGGCTTCTCGGCGCCCTCGGGCAGGGCGTAGGCGCGCAGCCGCGCCAGCACCTTGTTCTTCGTGTCGGCCACCGAGCCTTCGAGCGGGGCAGGCTCGCCGCCCAGGGCTCGCCGGGTGGCATGGAAGAGGTCCTCCAGCAGCTTTGCCTTCCAGGCGTTCCATACCTTCGGGCTGGTGCCGCGGATGTCGGCCACCGTGAGCATGTACAGCGCCGACAGGCGCCGGTCGTCTCCCACCAGCGCCGCGAATGCACGGATCACGTCCGGGTCGGACAGGTCCTTCTTCTGCGCAGTGGCCGACATCACGAGGTGGTGCTCCACCAGCCAGGCGGCAAGCTCCGTGTCCTCGGGAGAGAGGCCATGGGAGCGGCAGAAGCGCGTTGCGTCCACCCGGCCGAGCTGGGAATGGTCGCCGCCACGCCCCTTGGCGATGTCGTGGAACAGGCCGGCCACGTACAGGACCTCCGGACGCTCGAAGGCGCTCATGAGGCGCGAGCACAGCGGATACTCGTGGGCCATCTCGGCCACCGCGAAGCGGCGCAGGTTGCGCACCACCATGAGGATGTGCTCGTCCACGGTGTAGACGTGGAAGAGGTCGTGCTGCATTCGCCCGACGATGCGGCCGAACACCGGCAGGTACAGGCCGAGCAGGCCGTGCTGGTTGAGGCGGCGCAGCGTGTGCGTGATGCCCGAGGGCTCGCGAAGGATCTCCATGAACAGTGCGCGATTGCGCGGGTCGCGCCGGAATGCGGCATTCACCAGGCGGCGGGCGTGCCACAGCGCCCGCAGCGTGCGAGCCCCCAGCCCGCGCACCTCGGGGTGCCGCTGCCAGACCAGGAAGGTCTCGAGGATCGCGTGGGGCGAGCGCTCGTAGGCGTCGATGCGGCGGATCTCGAGCAACTGGTTGCGCATCTCGAAGCGGCGGTCGAGCACCAGCGGCGCGGTGTCCGGGGGCGGAAGGATCCGGGTGCGCAGGTTCGCGAGCACGATCTCGGAGAGCTGCAGCACCGACTTGGTGGTGCGGTAGAAGCGCTGCATGAGCTGCTCGCTCGCGCGCCGGGCCGCGTTGTCGCGCAAACCGAGGGAGCGCGCGAGCTTGGTCTGGTGGTCGAAGAGCAGCCGGTCCTCGCGCCGTTCGGCGAGCCAGTGCAGGCGCATGCGCAGCGACGCAAGGGTGTTCTCGTGGCGCGTCAGGCGCGCGGCCTCCTGGACCGTGACGATGCCGTGCCGGACGAGGTCGCGCCAGGACACGCCCAGCCCGCTGGCGCGGGCGATCCAGAGGATCACCTGCAGGTCGCGCAGGCCGCCGGGGTTCTCCTTGAGGTTGGGCTCGAGGCTGTAGGCCGCGTCGTTGAAGCGCGCGTGACGCTGCTGGCGCTCGAGCAGCTTCCCCTCGCAGAAGGCACGCGGGTCCAGCGAGTCCTCGAAGGCTTCGCGGAAGCGGTCGTAGAGCCCCGCGGAGCCGGCCAGCAGGCGTGATTCGAGCAGGTTCGTCTGGACGGTGATGTCGCCGCGGGCCTGGGCGACGCACTCCTCGACGGTACGCACGCTGTGACCCACCTCGAGACCCACGTCCCACAGCAGGCTGACGAACTCCTCGGCTGCCGCATGGGCCGCGGTGGTCTCGTCGGGCAGCAGCAGCAGCACGTCCACGTCGGAGAAGGGAAACTGCTGGCGGCGGCCGTAGCCACCCACTGCGCACAGCGCGGCGCCCGCCTCGGGCAGGCCGGTGGCGTGGAAGACCTCGTCGAGCAGGGCATCCACCAACTCGCTCTGGCGAACCAGCGTCTGGTGCGGGTGACCGTGATCGAGGAAGGCCTTGCGCAGATCGGCCCGCCCGCGGGCGAGGCTGGCCCGCAATCCCGCGAGCATGCCGCCGGGACGACGGGGATGGCTCGTCGGCGCCGACGCGCCGGCACTCATGGGTGGCTCAGGTGGCCGGGGCGGGCGGCGCCCCGGCGGAGACCGTGAGCACCTCCCACCCGTCGGAGGTGACGAGCACGGTGTGCTCCCACTGCGCGGAGAGGCTGTGGTCCTTCGTGACCACCGTCCAGCCATCGGCGAGCTGGCGGATGCCCGGCTTGCCCGCATTGATCATGGGCTCGATGGTGAAGGTCATGCCGGCCTGCAGTTTCAGGCCCGTGCCAGGCCGGCGGTAGTGGAGCACCTGGGGCTCCTCGTGGAACTTGCGCCCGATGCCGTGGCCGCAGAACTCGCGCACCACGCTGTAGCCCGCCGCCTCTGCGTGGGCCTGGATGGCATGCCCGATGTCACCCAGGTAGGCGCCCGGCCGCACCGCGCGAATGCCCCGCCACATGCAGTCGAAGGTGATGTCGCACAGGCGGCGCGCCTGGATCGGCGGCTCGCCCACGAAGAACATGCGGCTGGTGTCGCCGTGGAACCCGTCCTTGATGACCGTCACGTCGATGTTGACGATGTCGCCGGCCTTGAGCCGCTTGTCGCCCGGGATCCCGTGGCAGACCACGTGGTTCACCGACGTGCAGACGCTCTTCGGATAGGGCGGATAGCCGGGCGGGGCGTACTGCAGCGGCGCCGGCACGACGCCCTGCACGTCCACCATGTAGTCGTGGCACAGGCGGTCGAGCTCGGCGG
>CAZXJW010000339.1:0-3570 GCA_964641005.1 uncultured Rhodocyclaceae bacterium | reverse complement strand
GCCTTCGCTGCGCTGAGGGCGCGCCGGAGCGCGCGGGTCCGTTGTCCGGGCACGCGCAGGCGCGCGAGGCCATTGCGCGGCGCCGGCTCGCAGGGTGGCTTCGTCGAGGTTTTCCTTTCGGGTCAACGACCTGGATGAGCAAGCGGGATCGTGCCTTGCTTTCGCCATTCGCGAATCGCGAACCGCGAACCGCGAACTCCGAATAGAATCAGCCGATGCTCAAGCCCCAGGACGTGTGCGTCCTGCTCAAGATCGTCGCCATCGGCCCCGAGCCCTGGTCCTACAACCGGCTCGCGCTCGATCTCGGCATGTCCGCCTCGGAGGTGCACGCCGGGGTGCGCCGTACCGCTGAAGTGGGCCTGCTGCGGCTGGACGAGGGCTGGGGCATTCCGGTGCCGGAGGCGCTGGACGAGCTGCTTGTGCACGGGCTGCGCTACGTGTGGCCTGCGTCGCCGGGGGCGGTGGTGACGGGCATCGCCACGGGGCCGTGGGCGCCCGGGCTGGCCGACGAGCCTCCCGCCGATGGCCTGCCGTGGGTGTGGGCCGGCCCGGAGGGCGAACTGCGGGGGCTGGCGGTGGAGCCGCTGTACAAGTCCATGCCTGCCGCTGCGCGCCGCGACCCGAGGCTGCACGCCCTGCTGGCGCTGGTGGACTGCGTCCGCGCCGGCGATGACGAACTGCGGGCCCTGGCGGTGCGCGAACTGCGCGCGCGCCTCGGCACCGACCGGCCGGCGGCTTCCCGCCGTGCCGCAACGCTTTCCATGAGAGGCCAGGATGGCAAGAAGGGACAACGCGTACACGGCTGAGGACATCGAGATCCTCGAGGATCTCGCCCCCATCCTTCACCGGCCGGGGATGTACACCGACCCGGTCAACCCGAACCACGCACTGGTGGAGATCATCGACAACGCCGCCGACGAAGGGCTGGCGGGATTCGCGAAGAACGTGCTGGTGACGCTGCACGAGGACGGTTCGGCGGAGGTGGCCGACGACGGCCGTGGCATCCCGGTGGACGTGCACCCGGTGAAGAAGGTGCCGGCGGTGCAGGTGATCTTCACCACGCTGCACTCGGGCGGCAAGTTCCGCAAGACCGACAAGGACGCGGTGTACCGCATCGCCGGCGGCCTGCACGGCGTGGGGGTGTGCGTGAGCAATGCCCTGTCCACGCGCCTGGAGGTGGACGTCAAGCGCGACGGCGCCGCCTGGCGCATCGTGTTCGGCAACAACGGCAAGGTGGTGCAGCCGCTGGCGAAGACCGGTGCGGCCGGCGCCCGCGAGACCGGCACGCGCATCCGCTTCTGGCCCGACGGGAAGTATTTCGACTCGCCGCGCATCGTGCCCGCCGACATCGGCCTGCTCATGCGCGCCAAGGCGATGCTGCTGCCGGGCGTGAAGTTCACGCTCGCCGTGGAGAAGGGCGGCCGCTTCGAGACCACCACCTGGCATTTCCCCCAGGGCATCGCCGGCTACTTCCAGGAGGCCATCGCCGGCTATGACCCGGTGGCGAGCCCCTTCCTGGGCGAGCGCTACGTGGCCTCCCAGTCCGAGTCGGACAGCTTCGCCGAGGGCGAGGGGGCGCTTTGGGCCATCGCCTGGACGCCCGAGGGCGAGCTCACCACCGAGTCGTACGTGAACATGATTCCCACCCGCCACGGCGGCACCCACGTGGCCGGCCTGCGCGAAGGCGTGCACCAGGCGATCCGCAGCTTCATCGAGATCCACGCCATGGGCCAGCGGGGCCTGAAGATCGTCGCCGAGGACGTGTGGTCGCGCGCGAGCTTCGTGCTGGCCGTGAAGATGCTCGACCCGCAGTTCAAGGGCCAGGTGAAGAACGAACTCATCTCCCGCGACGCGGTGAAGCTGGTGGCGCAGATGGTGCGCGATCCCTTCGAGCTGTGGTTGAACGAGCACGTGACCGAGGGCAAGGCCATCGCCGAGCTCGTCATCCGCCAGGCCATGGCGCGCACGCGCGCGGCCCAGAAGGTGGAGCGGCGCAAGAGCTCCGGCGTGGCGGTGCTGCCAGGCAAGCTCACCGACTGCGCCTCCGAGGACCCGGACCGCAACGAACTGTTCATCGTGGAAGGCGACTCGGCCGGGGGCTCGGCGAAGATGGCCCGCGACAAGGAGTTCCAGGCGGTGCTGCCCCTCAAGGGCAAGCCCAAGAACACCTGGCAGGACAGCGGCGACACGCTCTACGCCAACAAGGAGATCGAGGCCATCGCCCTGGCCATCGGCGTGGACCACCACAAGCCCGGCGACAGCCCCGACCTGACGGGCCTGCGCTACCGCAAGATCATCATCCTCGCCGACGCGGACGTGGACGGCTCGCACATCCAGGTACTCTTGCTCACGCTGTTCTTCCGCCACTTCCCGAAACTCATCGACAACGGCAACGTGTACGTGGCCCAGCCGCCGCTGTTCCGGGTGGACGTGCCCGGCCAGGGCAAGGGCAAGCCGGCGCGCAAGCTCTACGCCCTCGATCGGCAGGAGCTCGCCGTGCTCGAGGAGAAGCTCGCCGACGAGGGCGTGCGCGAGGGCTCGTGGACCGTGAGCCGCTTCAAGGGCCTGGGCGAGATGAATCCCGAGCAGCTCTGGGAGACCACGCTCAACCCCGACACCCGCCGCATGCTGCCCGTCACGCTCGAGGACGGGCTCGACCTGTCCACGGAGATCTTCAACATGATGATGGCGCGCGAGAACGCCTCGCAGAGGCGCGAGTGGATGGAGACCTACGGCAACCTCGTGGACGCGGACGTGACATGAACACTCGCACGGTTCACATGAATACCTCCGCGAACCCCGCGCCGGCGGTGAAGCTGCGGTTCCCCCCTTCGAAGAAGGGGGGCCAGGGGGGATTTGCCCCGGGTCGTGGTGCAGGTCGCCCCCGTGAAATCCGCCCCCACCCCCCTTCCTTGAAGGGGGGAGTGCTCGGATGGGTGGCCGCGGCGGTGCTTTCGCTCGCCACGGGTCCCGCCCTCGCGCAGGGCAGCGCCACCGGCCGGGTGGTGGCGTACGGCATCCTGGCCAGCGCCGAGGGCAAGCCCGAGTTCGTGCAGAAGACCACACGCATCCCGCTCCGCAAGGGCCTGCGCTTCGGTTTCTGCGCCGAGATCGATGGGCTGGACGCGGTGAACGGCCTCGCGGGCCTGTCCGAGCAGGTGCGCCATCCGCTGATCGTGCAGCCCAATGGCATCGAGACCAATGGCTGGAACGTGCCGCGCACGGTCCAGGTGATCAACGGCCGCGCGCGCTGGTGCGGCGGCCACACCTTCCGCGAGGACTGGGAACTGGTCCCGGGCACCTGGCGCTTCGTCATCGGCGACAGCGCGGGCGACCTCGTGGTGCAGGAATTCAAGGCCGTCCGCGACGGCAAGTGAGACACGGAACATGAACGAAGACCAGCGCGACCTGTTCGATGATCCGCCGCCCATGGCCGCGGCGCCCGGGGAGGATGCCGCGGGCAGCCGCCGCGCCGAAGGGGACGTGACGGTGATCGAGGAAGCCGGGGCCGCAGGCGCGCCGGCCGACATCGGTGGCGGGGCCGCCAGCAGTGGCGCCGGGGACGGCCCG
>CAZXJW010000338.1:0-3578 GCA_964641005.1 uncultured Rhodocyclaceae bacterium | reverse complement strand
AGGCGGCGCTGTTCGGCCAGCGCTGCGTGCGTCCCGGCATGGTGAAGAACACCTACGGCACCGGCTGCTTCCTGCTCATGCACACGGGGGGCCAGCCGGTGGCATCCGTCAGTCGCCTGCTTGCCACGGTGGCGTGGCAGGCCGGTGGACGCACCGAGTACGCCCTGGAGGGAAGCGTGTTCGTGGCGGGTGCGGCGGTGCAGTGGCTGCGCGACGGGCTCGGGCTGATCGCCAGCGCTGCCGAGGTGGAGGGCCTGGCCGCCTCGGTTCCCGACAGCGGGGGGGTGAGCTTCGTGCCGGCCTTCACGGGGCTGGGCGCGCCCCACTGGGACCCGCACGCGCGCGGCACCGTCTGCGGCATCACCCGGGGCACCACCCGCGCTCACCTGGCGCGCGCCGCGCTGGAGGCCATCGCCCTGCAGACCGCCGACCTGGTGGAGGCCATGACGGCCGACACCGGTCTCGTCCTGCCCGAGCTGCGGGTGGACGGCGGTGCCTCGGCCAACGCCCTGCTCATGCAGATCCAGGCCGACCTGCTGGGCGTGCCGGTGGTGCAGGCCGCCAACGCGGAGTCCACGGCGCTGGGCGCCGCGCTGCTGGCGGGGCAGGGGGTTGGGCTGTGGAAGGACGCCGCAGAACTGGATGCGCGCTGGAAGGCGGGCCGGCGCTTCGAGCCGGCCATGCCGGCGCAGCGGGCGGGTGCGATGCGCGCCCAGTGGCGCCGCGCCCTGGAGCGCGCGAAGGGCTGGGCGGAAGGCGACTGAAGCGGGCTGCGCCGCTCAGCAGCTGCCCGAAGCGCACTGGATCAGGCGCTCGGCGCAGGTGATCCGCTCGTACACGGCGGGAAGATCGGCGTCGGTGTCGTTCCCCACGTGCTTCACCACCGCGTTGTTGCACTGGCGCAGGCTGGAGACCCACTTCGGCGGCGCGAGCCAGCGCACGTCCGTGCAGCCGGGCCTGCCCTCGCCGAATCGCACGCCCACCTCGTAGGTGGCGCACAGCAGCCCGTTGTGCTGCACCCATGCTTCCACGTAGAGCTCGCCCTTGCGCGCCACCCACGCGCTTCCGCGGTCGCGGCCGAAGTTGAACTCGAGACGCTCGTTGCCCTTCTCGCCGGTGACGGCCACGGCGGGCTGCGCCGGCGCGAGGGCGCGCCGGATGCGCGGATCGTCCGCACCCTGGGCCGCCGCGCCGCCCGCGCCGGCCAGCAGCGCGAGCAGCAGGGCGGCCGCGGGGCCGCGTGTGACGGGGACTCTCAGGCGAAGTCCGAGGACTGGATTCGCGCCACGCCCTTGGCGGCCATGTCCTTCCAGGCCGCCGCGATGGAGCCGTTCAGGTCGATGCCGCGCGAGGCATCCTCGATGACTGCCGCCTTGAAGCCTTCCTTGCGGGCATCGAGCGCACTCCAGGCCACGCAGAAGTCGGTGGCCAGGCCCGCCAGGTAGCAGGTCTTGATGCCGCGCGACTTGAGGTAGCCGGCCAGCCCCGTGGTGGACTTGCCGTCCGCCTCGCGGAAGGTGGAGTAGCTGTCGATGTTGCGGTTGAAGCCCTTGCGGATGACCAGCATGGCGTGGGGGATGTCCAGGCCCGGCGCGAAGGCCGCCCCGTCGGTGCCCTGCACGCAGTGGTCGGGCCAGAGCACCTGGTTGCCGTAGCCGAGCTTGACGCTCTCGAAGGGCTTCTTGCCCTCGTGCTGGGAGGCGAAGGACACGTGATCGGCCGTGTGCCAGTCCTGGGTCATCACCACGTTCTGGAACTTCTTCGCCAGGGCGTTGATGACGGGCACCACCTCGTCGCCCTTGTTGACGGCCAGCGAGCCGCCCGGGACGAAACACTTCTGCACGTCCACCACGATGAACACGTCGGTGGGCCCCGGGGTGATCTTGCCCGCGGCCAGCGCGTGCGCGAGCCATCCCGTGCCGCCCGCGGCCAGCGCCGCTCCGCCCGCGACCTTAAGGAAGCTGCGACGATCGAATCCACTCATTGCCTGTCTCCCACTTGGTGTGCGCTCTCTCGGACGACCGGTGCTGGCACCGGCGCCGGGGCCCGCCCGGGCCCCTCGGAGCATTCTCCGCCCGCGGCCGCGCGCCCGCAACGGGCGCACCGCCGCCGTGCCGATCAGGCGGTGCCGCCCCGCCGGCGTGCGGTGGCGGAGACGTCGGGCTCCCCATCCGGGCCCAGCACCACGCCGAAGCGGGCCTGTGCCGTGGCGGCGTCGTAGTAGCCCCGGCGCACGTCGCGCGCCACGGCCTGCGGGTCGCGGCGCAGCGGATCCCCGTAGCCCCCGCCGCCGGGGGTGTCCACCGCCACCACGTCGCCGGGGGCCAGCGCGATGTCCTGGTCCTTGGAGCGGTGGGGCGGCACGTAGTCGCCGGCGCGGGTGCGCACGGCCACGCCGTTGAGTCCGCCCTCGGCGCCGCCCACGGCCCCGCGCGGTCCGGAGCGGCCGTGGTCCATGACGAAGGAGGCGCGCGCCTCGCCGCGCCGCAGGCGCACGGCGTAGCTCACGCCGAAGCCGCCGCGGTGCTCGCCGGCGCCGCCCGAGCCCTCGTGCAGGGCGTAGCGCTCGAACAGCACGGGATAGCGCTGCTCCATCACCTCGATGGGCGTTGTCTTGGAGATGCCGATGGTGGAGCAGCCGTTGGAGATCCCGTCGCCCGCCGGCGAGCCGCCGTAGCCGCCGCCGGAGATCACGTACATCACGTAGGGCTGGCCGCGCTCGGGATCCAGGCCGCCCAGGGCGAAGTTGCCCGAGGTTCCGGCAGGCGCGGCGAACAGCCGCTCGGGAATGGCCTTCACCAGGGCGTCGAACACCGCCTCGGCGATGCGCTGGCTCACCTCGGCAGCGCAGCCGGACACCGGGCGCGGGTACCTCGCGTAGAGGAAGGTGCCTTCCGGCTCCACGATGTCGATGGGTTCGAAGGTGCCGGCGTTGATGGGCACCTCCGGGAACACGTGCTTCACCGCCAGGAAGATGGACGACTTCGTGGTGGCGATGACGCTGTTCATGGGGCCCTTGCACGGCGGCGAGGAGCCGCTCATGTCGAAGCGCAGCCGCTCGCCGGACTTGGTGACGGCCATGGCGATGCGAAGCGGCTCGTCCACCACGCCGTCGGAGTCGACCCATGCCTCGCCGTGGTACGTGCCGTCGGGGATGGTGGCGATGCGGGCGCGCATCTGCTTCGCCGCGCGTGCCTTGAGCTCGGCAACGGCCGCGTCCACGGTGCCGGCGCCGTAGCGATCCAGCAGGGCCGCGAGCCGCTTCTCGCCCACGGCCAGAGCGGCGGCCTGGGCCTGGATGTCGCCGATGCGCTGGTCCGCCAGGCGGATGTTGGACAGGATGATGGACAGGATCTCCGGGTCGAGGACGCCGCCCTTGAACAGCTTCACCGGCGGCAGCCGCAGGCCCTCCTGCTCCACCTCGGTGGCGTTGGCCGAGAATCCGCCGGGCACCATGCCGCCGGTGTCGGGCCAGTGGCCGGTGTTGGCCAGCCAGCACCACAGCTTCCCCTCGTGGAAGAAGGGCTTCACGAACTTCACGTCCATGAGGTGCGTGCCGCCGAGGTAGGGGTCGTTGA
>CAZXJW010000337.1:0-3604 GCA_964641005.1 uncultured Rhodocyclaceae bacterium | reverse complement strand
CACCAACAAGTACGCCGAGGGCTACCCCGGCAAGCGCTACTACGGTGGCTGCGAGCACGTGGACGTGGCCGAGCAGCTGGCCATCGACCGGGCGAAGAAGCTGTTCGGTGCCGAGTACGCCAACGTCCAGCCGCACTCGGGCTCCCAGGCCAACCAGGCAGTGTTCACCGCCTTCCTCAAGCCCGGCGACACCATCCTGGGCATGTCGCTGGCGGCGGGCGGCCACCTGACCCACGGCTCGCCGGTCAACCTGTCCGGCAAGCTCTACAACGCCGTCGGCTACGGCCTGGATGCCGACGAGGTGATCGACTACGCCCAGGTGGAGCGGCTGGCCCACGAGCACAAGCCGAAGATGATCATCGCCGGGGCCTCGGCCTACGCGCTGCGGATCAGCTTCAAGCGCTTCCGCGAGATCGCCGATGCCGTGGGCGCCATGCTGCTGGTGGACATGGCCCACTATGCCGGGCTGGTGGCCGCGGGCCTGTATCCGAATCCCGTCGGCGTGGCCCATGTGGTCACCAGCACCACGCACAAGACCCTGCGGGGCCCGCGCGGCGGCATCATCCTGTCCCAGGCCGAGCACGAGAAGGCCTTCAATTCCGCCATCTTCCCCGGCATCCAGGGCGGGCCGCTCATGCACGTGATCGCCGCCAAGGCGGTGGCCTTCCAGGAGGCCATGGGCGCGGACTTCCGCGCCTACCAGGAGCAGGTGCTCGACAACGCGATGGTCATGGCCAAGGTGCTCACCGAGCGCGGGCTGCGCATCGTCTCGGGCCGCACCGAGAGCCACGTGTTCCTGGTGGACCTGCGCGCCAAGCGCATCACCGGCAAGGAGGCCGAGGCGGTGCTGGGCCGGGCCCACATGACGGTGAACAAGAACGCCATCCCCAACGACCCGGAGAAGCCCTTCGTCACCAGCGGCATCCGAATCGGCTCGCCCGCGATGACCACGCGCGGCTTCACCGAGCTCGAGGCCGAGCAGCTCGCCCACCTCATCGCCGACGTGCTCGACGCGCCCCAGGACGACAAGGTGATCGCGCGGGTGTCCCAGCAGGTGCAGGCGCTGTGCGCGCGCTTCCCCGTCTACGGCGGCGCGCCGGTGCGCGCCGTGCAGGCCGCCTGAGCGGCGGAGGCGGCCCGGCCACCCGATGAAATGCCCGTTCTGCGGCCACCCGGACACCCAGGTGGTGGATTCCCGGGTGAGCGAGGAGGGCGACAGCGTCAAGCGCCGCCGGCGCTGCCTCGACTGCGACAAGCGCTTCACAACCTGGGAGAAGGTGGAGCTGCGCATGCCGCAGGTGGTGAAGTCGAGCGGCACGCGCACCGAGTTCGACGAGCGGCGGCTTCGCACCAGCTTCTCGCGCGCGCTGCACAAGCGCGCCGTGGCCACCGAGCTGGTGGACGCGGCCATCCAGCGCATCATCCAGAAGGTGCTGGCCACCGGCGAGCGCGAGATCGCCTCGCGCACCATCGGCGAGATGGTGATGAAGGAGCTCTACAAGCTCGACAAGGTGGGCTACATCCGCTTCGCCTCGGTGTACCGCAGCTTCCAGGACGTGGACGACTTCCGCGACGCCATCGAGGAGGTTGCCAAGCCCGCCCCGAAGCGCCGGCGCCCGGCGGCGCGATGAGCGGCTTCTCCGCCGACGACCACCGCCTCATGGCGCGGGCGCTGCGGCTCGCCGCCCGGGGCCTCGACACCACGACGCCCAACCCCCGCGTGGGCTGCGTGGTGGCCCGCGACGGCGAGGTGCTCGGCGAGGGCTGGCACGTGCGCGCCGGAGAGCCCCACGCCGAGGTGCACGCCCTGCGCGCAGCGGGTGAGGCCGCCCGTGGTGCCACCGCCTACGTGAGCCTCGAGCCCTGCGCCCACCACGGCCGCACGCCGCCCTGCGTGGACGCGCTGCTCGCCGCGGGCGTGGCGCGGGTGGTCGCGGCCATGCGCGATCCCGATGCGCGCACCGCCGGGCGCGGCCTCGAGCGGCTGCGCGCCGCCGGCGTGCAGGCCGAGTGCGGCCTGCTGGAGGCCGAGGCGCGCGAACTCAATCTCGGCTTCGTGTCGCGCCACGAGCGAGGCCGTCCGTGGCTGAGGGTGAAGATCGCCGCGAGCCTCGATGGCCGCACGGCGCTCGCCAACGGCGCGAGCCAGTGGATCACGGGAGCGGCCGCGCGCCGCGACGGCCATCGCTGGCGGGCGCGCTCCTGCGTGGTGATGACCGGCATCGGCACGCTGGCCGGCGACGACCCGCGCCTGACGGTGCGCGACGTGCCCTGCGAGCGCCAGCCGGTGCGCGTGGTGGTGGACAGCCGCCTGCGCATGACGCCCGCGGCGCGCATCCTCGAGGGCGGCGGCGTCATCGTGGCCACGGCGGTGCGCGATGCCGCGCGCGAGGCGGCACTGCGCGACGCCGGGGCGGAGCTGCTCCACCTGCCCGACGCGGGAGGCAAGGTGGACCTGGCCGCGCTGATGAAGGCCCTGGGGGCGCGCGGCCACAACGAGGTGCTGGCCGAGGCCGGCATCAACCTTCACAGCGCGCTCGCCGAGGCGGGCCTGGTGGACGAGTACCTGCTCTACCTGGCGCCGCAGTTCCTCGGCGACGAGGGCCGCGGCATGCTGCACCTGGGCCCGCTCGAGTCCCTGGCCGGCGCCACGCGCCTGGCCGTGCGCGACCTGCGCCGCTTCGGGCCCGACCTGCGGCTCGTCGCGCGGGTGGCCGCGCCGGGCGCCTGAACAACACTCCGGGAGTCGATCCATGTTCACCGGCATCGTGCAGGCCGTCGGCCGCATCGAACGCTTCGAGTCCTCCGGGCCCGGCGCCCGCATCCGCGTTCACGCCGGCGGCCTGGATCTGTCCGACGTGGCGCTGGGCGACAGCATCGCCGTGAACGGCTGCTGCCTCACCGTGGTGGCGAGCGACGCGCAGGGCTTCGAGATGGACCTCTCGCGCGAGACCCTCGAGTGCACGGCGGGCTTCGCGCCGGGCGCGCGGCTCAACCTCGAGAAGGCGCTGCGTGCCAGCGACCGGCTCGGCGGGCACCTGGTCACCGGCCACGTGGACGGCATCGGCGAGGTGCTGTCGGTGGAGCCGGTGGGAGACAACCGGATGCTGCGCTTCTCGATGCCGCCGGCCCTGGCGAAGTACGTGGCGCGCAAGGGTTCGGTGACGGTCAACGGCGTGAGCCTGACGGTGAACGCGGTGTCTGCCGAGGCGTTCGCGGTGAACCTGATCCCCCACACGCTGGGCGCCACCAACCTCGGTGCCTTGCAGGCCGGGGACCGCGTGAACCTGGAGATCGACCTCATCGCCCGCTACGTGGAGCGGATGCTCTCGGGCGACTAGGGCGGGGAGGCGCGGCGCGCGTAGAATGCGCGCCTCCCGCGCCGGCCGCCGGCGCAGCTTGACGGGTCGCGAGGGCGGCCCCACACCATGAGCATCAGCCCCACCCCCGAAATCGTCGCCGAGATCCAGGCCGGCCGCATGGTCGTGCTGGTGGACGAGGAGGACCGCGAGAACGAGGGCGACCTCGTCATGGCGGCCCAGTTCGTCACGCCCGAGGCCATCAACTTCATGGCCCGCTTCGGACGCGGCCTGATCTGCCTCAC
>CAZXJW010000336.1:0-3609 GCA_964641005.1 uncultured Rhodocyclaceae bacterium | reverse complement strand
GCGCGAGCCAGTGGCGCACGAGATTGGCAACGCGTACCGGCTCGAGGCCGCGAAGGCGGGTGGCGTCCAGCCCGTCGCCATCGGACGCGGCCGACAGGTCCAGGGCTGCCAGGGCCTCGGCGAGCCTGGCGGCATCGGCGGCGTTGCGCGCGCTGCGCGCCAGTGCCTCCCGCAGCCCCGGCTGCAGCGCCTCGAGCCTGGGCATGACCTCGATGCGAAGGAAGTTGCGCGCGCGGGCGGAGTCCGCGTTCGACTCGTCCTCCACCCAGCGCAGTGCGCGCCGCGCGAGTTCCGCCTCGATGCGCGCGCGCGGCACTGCCAGCAGCGGTCGCGACAGCAGCGGCGCGCCCTCGCCGAGGGATCGCAGCGCAGGCATGGCGGCCAGGCCCGCCGGGCCCGCGCCGCGCAGCAACTGCAGCACCACGGTCTCGGCCTGGTCGTCGGCGTGGTGGGCGAGCGCCACCACGTGCGCGCGGGATTCGCGATAACAGCGATGGCGCGCCGTGCGTGCGGCGGCCTCGAGGCCGGGACCGGCACGGTGTGCCACCCGGACACGGCGAACCTCCAGCGGAACGCCCAGCCTCTCGCAGAACGCGCGGCAGTGCCGCTCCCAGGCGTCGGCATTCGGACTCAGGCCGTGGTGGACGTGCAGCGCGGACAGCTTCAGGCCGAGGGCGGGGGCGATCTCGTGCAGCAGGGCGAGCAGCAGGGTCGAGTCGCGCCCGCCACTGAAGCCGCAGCACACGCTGCTGCCGGGCGGGGCGACGGGCTCCAGCGCACCGGCCACGACCTCTGCGAGTGGACGACCGGCGGACATGGCCTCCGACCCGCCGGCTGGGCGCTCAGCGGGGCGCCACTTCCTTGTACTTGCCGTAGCCGAGCAGGCGCTCGAAACGCGCCTCCACCAACTCGGTGGCCTGCTTCCCGCGCAGGTCCTTGAGCGCGTCGGCGATGGCCTTGCGCACCGACTGCATCACCGCGCCCTGGTCGCGGTGGGCGCCACCGAGAGGCTCGGGAATCACCTTGTCCACGAGGCCGAGGGTCTTGAGGCGGTTGGCGGTGATGCCCAGGGTCTCGGCGGCCTCGGGCGCCTTGTCGGCGCTCTTCCACAGGATGGAGGCGCAGCCCTCGGGCGAGATGACCGAGTAGATCGCGTACTGCAGCATCATGACGTTGTCGCCCACCGCGATGGCGAGCGCGCCACCCGAGCCGCCCTCGCCGATCACGATGCACACCACGGGCACGCGCAGCTGGGCGAGCTCGAAGAGATTGCGGCCGATCGCCTCGGACTGGCCGCGCTCCTCGGCGCCCACCCCCGGATAGGCACCGGGCGTATCCACGAAGGTGATGACCGGCAGCTCGAACTTCTCGGCGAGCTTCATCAGGCGCAGCGCCTTGCGGTAGCCCTCCGGCTTGGGCATGCCGAAGTTGCGCAGGATCTTCTCCTTGGTGTCGCGACCCTTCTGGTGCCCGATCACCACGCAGGACTGGCCCTGGAAGCGCGCGATGCCGCCCACGATGGAGGGGTCGTCGGCGAAGGCCCGGTCGCCGTGCAGCTCCTCGAAGTCGGAGAACAGGTTCTGGACGTAGTCGAGGGTGTAGGGGCGCTGCGGGTGACGCGCCACCTGGGCGATCTGCCAGGCGGAGAGCTTGCCGTAGATCTCCTTGGCGAGCGCGTTGCTCTTCTTCTGCAGCCGCGCGATCTCCTCGGAGATGTCCACCGCGGAGTCGTCCTGCACGTAGCGCAGTTCCTCGATCTTCTGCTCGAGCTCGGCGATGGGCTGCTCGAAATCCAGGAAGGTGGTCTTCATGGCGGCGGATTATACGGGTGGCCCCGGCCGGCGGCGCGCCGGGCTCAGGGCCGGCCGTAGCGGGCGGCGAGGTAGTCCACGATCTGGCGCGCGTCTGCCTCGGCCACCGGCGCGCCCATGACGCGGATCATCTTCGCCACCGAGGCCTCCCAGCCCTTGCGGTCGAGGAAGGGCGAGTTCATCTGGATGTAGTCGAGGCTGTGGCAGGCCACGCAGTTCGCCTCCACGAGGGCCCGGCCGGGACCGTCCTCCAGCTCGATGGCGTCCTCTCCGGCCAGGGCGGCGGGCGTGGCGCAGGCCAGGACCAGCGCCAGGGTGCGGATCGGGAAGCGTGTCATGGCGTGCCTCAGGTGCAGGCGATGCGGATGCGCTGGACCACGTTGTTGTGGTAACCGGCGGGGTTGAACACGAGATCGAATGTCTGGGTCGCGCCCATGCGGTTCGCGGCACGGGCGGAGATCAGGTGCTCGCCCGGCACGGGCGTGAAGCCGTAGTGGAACTGCCGCCACGAGAAACGCCCCAGGTCGGGTCCCAGCCCGGCCTCGCGCCACGTGACCCCGCCATCGGTGGTGACCTCCACGCGCGAGATGCCGAAGCCGCCGTCCCAGGCCACTCCGCGCACGAACAGCGGCGTGCCGGCGCGATAGGGAATGCCCTCGCGCAGGTTGGTGACCAGCGAGTTGACCACCATCTCCGTGATGGGCGTGTTGGTCTCGGTCTCCTGGGAGACGAAGCGGTCCACCACCGGGAAGCGGCCCTTGGGGATGCGGTAGGCCGGGGCCATCCAGAACCCCTTGAAGGGCTGCGAGAGCACCTGCACCGAGGTGAGGTGCTTGATCCAGTAGGTGGCCGTCCAGCCGGGCACCACCAGGCGCGCGGGAAAGCCGTTCCAGTGCGGCAGCGGCTCGCCATTCATCTCCCAGGCCACCAGCACGTTCTCGTCGAGTGCCTTCCAGGCCGGCAGGCTCTTCACGAAGTCGGGCGTCTTCTCCGCCACGCCCGTGTCGGCGCCATCGAAGGCCACTTCCACGGCGCCGGCCTTCACACCGGCCTTCTCGAGCAGCGCCTTGAGGCGCACGCCCTTCCAGCGGGCGTTGCCCATGGCGCCGTGGCCCCACTGGATGCCGGGCACGTGCGGATCGGACAGGCCTCGCCGGTTGCCCGAGCACAGGCACAGGGCGTTCAGTTCCACCGCCTCGAAGTCGCGCAGCAGATCTTCCAGCGACAGCGACAGGCTGCGTTCCGCGGCCTCGCCGCCGATCTGGAGCCGCCACTCGCGCGCGTCCAGCCGGGGGATGTTCGCCAGGTGGTAGCGCACGAAGAACGCGTCGTTCGGTGTGAAGGCCTCGGCGAAGTAACGCGTGGGTGTCTCGAAATTGGGCGGACGCCAGGTGCGCTTGATGAGCGGCAGCTTGCCCGGCAGGGTGTCCCAGGTGGCCGACGCGTTGGCGCCCTCGGGAAGCCCCTCGGGGCCGATGCGCTGCGCGGCGCGGGCGGGGCCCGCCAGGGCTGCCGCGGCCGCCACGGCCCCCTGCAGGAAGGCCCTCCTGTCGGTCATCTCCCCTCCCCTGGATCTCGAACCGGACGCGGAATGTGCGCCGGATTGTGTCACGATCGGCGCCCCGCAGGCACCCGACCGCGCCCATGCCATGACTCCTCACCGCCTCCCCGCCGACCCCCTGCCCGCCCATCGCCTGAGTCTCGCCCGCATCGCCGCCGCGCCGGCGCGCATCGCGCCGGAGTTCCTTCATTCGCCGCAGTACGACTGCGAGCCGCTGTCCGCGGCACTGGGCTGCAC
>CAZXJW010000335.1:0-3610 GCA_964641005.1 uncultured Rhodocyclaceae bacterium | reverse complement strand
AGTGCCAGCCGTGCAGGGCAAGAGTGCCGGCGGCCACGCCCCGGGCCACCATGGGATAGTCCATCAGCCGCTCGAGCTGCAGCGCGACGCTGCGCTGCTCGGTGCGCGCCAGCGCCTCGGGCGAGGGCAGGACCGGCAGCGCTGCCGGCCGCGCCAGGTCGAGCCAACGGTCCAGGTGCGGGGCGTCCGCCATGCGCTCCCCGTACAGCGCCCGCATGGCGCCACAGTGGGAATGGCCGCAGACGATGATCTCCCGCACCCCCAGGTTCAGCACGGCGAACTCCACCGCGGCGGCCGTGCCGTGGTAGCCGTGCGAGGCGTCGCACGGTGGCACCAGCGCGCCCACGTTGCGCACGATGAACAGCTCGCCCGGCCCGGACCCGGTGAGCAGGTGCGGCACCACCCGCGAGTCCGAGCAGCCGATGAACAGCGCCCGCGGCCGCTGGCCCTTGTCCACCAGTTCGCGGAACTCGCGCCGCCAGTGCGGGAACGCCTGGCGCCGGAAGCGGCGCAGCCTCGCGACGATGTCGTCGTCCACGGGTAGGCCCGCGCCCTCAGCGCAGCAGCGGCGAGACCGCCTCGCCGCCCCCGGCCGCCCGGCGCTGCAGCCACTCCACGTACTGGCGCGCGGCCGCCTGCCAGGCGCGCGCCGTCAGGGACACGGCGATGGCTTCCCGCACGGCCTCGAAGGGCAGCGCGCATCCCGGCTCGCGGCGCGCGATGCGCACCACGTGGAAACCGTGGCGGGTGCGCACCACCTCCGGCAGAAGCCCGGTGCGCGGCGCGTCGAACAGGGCAGCGTCGAACTCCGGCACGCACTCGCCGCGCCGCAGCTGCCCGAGGCTTCCGCCGATCCGCCCCGAGGGGCAGTTGGAGAAGTCTCGCGCGCAGCGCTCGAACTGCGACGGGTCGTCGCGCACCACCGCCAGCGTACGCTGCGCCTGGGCCGCGAGAGGCGCCACATCGGCGCCCGCGCGCACGCCGACCAGGATGTGCGCGGCCTCCACCATCGCGCCGGTGCGCCAGCGAGCGGGGTCGGCGTCGTAGTGTCGCCGGCAGGCCGCCTCCTCGGCCTCCGGCACGCGCACCTCACGGCACAGCAGATCCTCGATCACGGCGTCGTCACCGCCATCGCCGGTGATCCCGAGTTCATCCGCCCGCGCCAGCAGCAGTTCGCGCAGCGCGGCAGGCGCCTGCAGGTGGGTGGCTTCCATCGCCCCCCTCAGGCCTTGCGGGTGCGCACGAGCTGGTAGGGACGCAACGCGTAGGCCGCGGCGGCAAAGCCGCTCCACACGTGCACCAGCCGGGTGAAGGGGAACAGCACGAAGATGGTCAGCCCGAGCAGCATGTGGGCCTTGAACACCCAACCGGCCTCGGCCAGGAGCTCCGCCGCACCGGGACGCAGCGTGACGATGTGCTGCGCCCAGCCGGCGAGCTTGAGCATCATGCTGCCGTCCAGGTGCTGGGCCGAGAACGGGATGGTGGCCAGTCCGAGGGCGAGCTGCACCCACAGCACCGCGGCGATGGCGATGTCGGCGGGCCGGCTGGTTGCGCGGATGCGCGGGTCGGCCAGCCGCCGGTGCAGCAGCACCGTCAGGCCGAGGAAGGCGGCTACACCGGCAATCCCGCCCGAGACCATGGCGAGCAGCTGCTTGGAACCGGCGCTCACCAGCCACTCGTACGCCCAGTGCGGCGTGAGCATGCCGACGAAATGGCCGAAGAACAGGAACAGAACGCCGAAGTGGAACAGGTTCGAGCCCAGGCGCAGCTGGCCATGGCGCAGCAGCTGCGACGAGTCGCTCTTCCACGTGTACTGCTCGCGGTCGAAGCGGATCCAGCTGCCGAGCAGGAACACGGCGAGCGCCACGTAGGGGTAGAGCCCGAAGGCGATCTGGTCGAAGACGCTGGCTTGGTCCATGGTTCGCTCCGGAGGGGTCAGGCCGAACGCGGCGCGGCGGCCGAAGGGAATGCCGGCGCGCAGCCGCGACCGCTGCCGACGGTGGCACAGCCGGCCTCGCCCGGGGCCGCGCCGAAAGCGGGCTCCTCCGCCCAGGCCGCGTCGATGTCTTCGTCCGGCACGGCGCTCGCGCCGGAAGCGGTTTCGAGGCCGGGTTCGCCGGCCGCCTGGAGCAGCGCCTCGAACACCGGCGCGTAGGCGCTGCCGCGCTCCTGCAGCGCGCCACCGATGGCGCGCAGCAGGTGGGCGCACTCGCCGAGCATGTCGCGCGCCTCGGACAGCGGCCGCATCGACAGGTACTCGAGCATGGCCGGGAGATGGTCGGGCAACTCGCGCGGGTCGAGGCGAAGACCGGCGGCGCGGTACACCCCCTGCAGGTCCACCAGCGCCTGGCCGCGGTCGCGCGATTCGCCGTGCACGTGCTCGAACAGGTGCAGCGAGGTGGCGCGGCCGCGGTCGAAGGTGGCCACGTAGGCCTCCTGGGCGTCGAGCAGATCGCCCGACTCGAGGCCGTGCATGAGCTGCCTGAGTGCCGACCGGCAGCGCCGGTCGGCCAGCGCCTCCAGAACGATCACGCCGTGCAGTTCCGGCAACGCATCCAGCAGCGCCTCCTCCGGATAGGAGAGCAGCGCGGCCAGCGCCTTGAAGGTCTTCATGGGGGTGTCTCGGGTCGCGGTCATGGGCACTCCGGTGCGTCGATGGAAGGGTCGGGGCTCAGCGCAGGCGCTCGCACAGGCGGCGGATCACCTCCGGCAGCACCCAGGCGATCACCGCCTCGCGAACCGCAGCGCGCAAGGCAGGTGGCGGCCTACGCCTGCGGACGTCGTTCATGCCGTCTGCCAGCGCTTCTCGCCGGTGCGGCGCTTGCCGCCGAACAGGCCGGTGGAGGTGCTGCCCTCGGAGCAGCCGTTGCCGAAGGAGAAGCCGCAGCCGCCGCGCAGTTCGAAGGCGTCCTCGGCGTACTCACGGTGGGTGGTGGGGATCACGAACCGGTCCTCGTAGTCGGCGATGGCCAGGATCCGGTACATGTCCTCCACCTGCGCCGCGCCGAGACCGACCTGGGCGAGCACCTCCGCGTTCTCGATGCCATCCACGTGCCGGCTGCGCATGTAGGTGCGCATGGCGAGCATGCGTTCGAGGGCCGTGACCACCGGCGCCTCATCCCCGGCGGTGAGCAGGTTGGCGAGGTAGCGCACCGGAATGCGCAGGCTGCGCACGTCGGGCAGTTCGCCGAAGGCGCCCACCTGGCCGGCACTGGCCGCTGCCTGGATGGGCGACAACGGCGGCACGTACCAGACCATGGGCAGCGTGCGGTACTCGGGGTGCAGAGGCAGCGCCACCTTCCAGTCCACGGCCATGCGGTAGACCGGCGAGTCGAGTGCCGCCTTGAGCCAGGCCTCCGGCACGCCATCGGCGCGGGCCTGTGCCTGCACCGCCGCGTCGGCAGGGTCGAGGAAGATGCCGAGCTGCGCCTCGTAGAGACGCTTCGGGTCCTCCACCGCGGCGGCTGCCTCGATGGCGTCAGCGTCGTAGAGAAGCACGCCGAGGTAGCGGATGCGGCCCACGCAGGTCTCGGAGCACACGGTGGGCTGGCCGGCCTCGATCCTGGGGTAGCAGAAGATGCACTTCTCGGCCTTGCCCGTGGACCAGTTG
>CAZXJW010000334.1:0-3617 GCA_964641005.1 uncultured Rhodocyclaceae bacterium | reverse complement strand
GCCCTGCATCATGTAGCGGATGCCCTGGTCCACCAGCTGCTTGAACACCAGCTGCGCTTCCTGCGGACTGGTCTTGGTGTCGAAGGGCACCACCTCAAGCTTCTGCCCCAGCACGCCACCCTTCTCGTTGACCCGGTCCGCGAAGAACTGCAGGTGGCGCAGGCCCACCTCGCCCACGTTGGCGAACGGGCCGGACAGGCCCTCGAGGTAGGCGATCTTGATGGTCTGCGCGGACGCGGGCACGGCGATGGCGAAGACGGCTGCGGCCGCGACGCGCGCCAGGCGCGCCAGCGGAAGGCTGGACTTGGGCATGTTCTGCTCTCCTCGTGTTTCTTGCTCGGACATCCGCGCGGCGGCTTGCGCGCGGTCCGTGCCATCAACGCCGCCCGCGGGCATCGCGACGACACGGGACCCACATCCGGTCCCCTCTCAAAGGCCGCGGGATTCTGCCCCATCGCCCCCCTGATGTAAACGCGAGCCCGTGCCCCGAAACCCGTTGCTGCGCCGCAACGAAAACGCCTTCGAAAACACCTTCGCAAGGGGTTTCGAAGGAAACCGAAGGAAACCCCGTCGCAAGGGGATTCCCCCGGGGAAACACCTTCGCAAGGGGTTTCGAGGGAAACCCCGTCGCAAGGGGATTGGAAGGGGGGCGCTGCTAGAATCCGGCTCCCCTGACGACGCAACCACGGAGCACCGCGCCATGCACGGACTGATGATGGGCATGCCCCTGTCCATCTCCTCCCTCATCCGCCACGCCGACCGTTACCACGGCGACACCGAGATCGTGTCGCGCACGGTGGAGGGCGGACTGCACCGCTACGGCTATCGCGACGCGCACCGCCGCTCGCGGCAGCTCGCCAACGCGCTGCATGCGCTGGGCGTGAAGCGCCACGACCGCGTGGGCACGCTCGCCTGGAACGGCTATCGCCACTTCGAGATCTACTACGCCGCCTCGGGCTCGGGCGCAGTGGTGCACACCATCAACCCCCGGCTGTTCCCGGAGCAGATCACCTACATCGTCAACCACGCCGACGACGCGGTGCTGTTCTTCGACCTCACCTTCCTGCCGCTGGTGGAGAAGCTCGCGCCGCTGTGCCGCGGGGTGCGCCACTGGGTGGCCATGACCGACCGGGCCCACATGCCCGACTCGGCGCTGGACCTGACCTGCTACGAGGACCTGGTCAACGCCCACTCCGACGACTACGACTGGCCGGAGTTCGACGAGAACACCGCCGCGGGCCTGTGCTACACCTCGGGCACCACGGGCAACCCCAAGGGCGTGCTCTACAGCCACCGCTCCACGGTTCTGCACGCCTACGGCGCCTGCCTGCCCGACGCGCTCAACCTCTCGGCCCGCGACGTGGTGCTGCCGGTGGTGCCCATGTTCCACGTGAACGCCTGGGGCCTGCCCTACGCCGCGCCGCTGGTGGGCGCCAGGCTGGTGTTCCCCGGGGCCCAGCTCGACGGCGCCAGCCTGCACGAGCTGTTCGAGACCGAGAAGGTGACCTGCTCCGCGGGCGTGCCCACCATCTGGCTGGGGCTGCTCAACCACGTGAAGGCCAAGGGGCTGCGCTTCTCCACCCTCAAGCGCACGGTCATCGGCGGCTCGGCCTGCCCGCCCGCCATGATCCGCACCTTCGAGGACGAGTTCGGCGTCCAGGTGCTGCACGCCTGGGGCATGTCCGAGATGAGCCCGCTGGGCACCGTCAACACCTTCAAGTCCCGCCACCTCGGCCTTCCCAAGGCCGAGCGCGACGCCCTCCAGAACAACCAGGGCCGGCCGATATTCGGAGTCGACATGAAGATCGTGGACGACGAAGGCAAGGATCTCCCCCGGGACGGCAAGGCCTTCGGCGACCTCATGGTGCGCGGCCCCTGGATCTGCTCGGGCTACTTCAAGGGCGAGGGCGGCAACCCGCTGCGCGGGGGCTGGTTCCCCACCGGCGACGTGGCCACCCTCGACCCCGACGGCTACATGCAGATCACCGACCGCTCCAAGGACGTGATCAAGTCCGGCGGCGAGTGGATCAGCAGCATCGACCTGGAGAACGCCGCCATGGCGCACCCGGCGGTGGCCGAGGCCGCGGTGATCGGCGTGGCGCACCCCAAGTGGGACGAGCGCCCGCTGCTGGTAGTGGTGCGCAAGCCCGGCGCCGAGGTCACGCGCGAGGAACTGCTGAAGTTCTTCGACGGCCGCGTGGCGAAGTGGTGGATTCCCGACGACGTGGCCTTCGTGGACCAGATCCCCCACACCGCCACGGGCAAGATCCTCAAGACCAAGCTGCGCGAGGACTTCCGCGGGCACAGGCTGCCCACGGCCTGAACCGCGCGGCCCCGCCCGGAGCGACGCCATGAACCGTGCCCTGCTGCTCTCCGCCCTGCTCTGCTGTGCCGCCCCTCCGGCAGCCGCCGGGGTGTTCAAGTGCAAGGGCCCGGGGGGCGAGGTGATCTACTCCAACGAGCCCTGCGCCGAGGTGGGCGCGAAGACCGAGCGCAAGCTGCGTCGCGACGAGCTGCGCTCCAACTCGGTGCGCATGCCCTCCGAGCCGGTGAAGCGCGAGCGCCCGCCCAGCGCCGTGGTGCGCAAGCCGGATGCCGGCGGGTCGCATGGACATTCGGTGGACCCGGACCTGAAGATCTACGAGGGTGCGAGCAACGACACGCGGCCCGGCACGCCGCGCAGCGTGGTGCTGGAGCACAACAGGCAGCAGCGCTGAAGCGCCCCGAACGCCCGGCCCGCCGGGCGGTCTGAGCCATCGGACCAGGACCATGGCGACCACCCTCGAAATCGGAACCGGCTACGCGGGCGACCCCGCCGAGCTGTTCCTCGACTTCTACCGCGACAACCTGGCCCTCGAGGCGGTGAGCCCGCTGCGCTGGGCGGGGCCGTTCGGACGGCTGTCGGCCACCGTGGTGGCGCTCGAGTCCGCCCTGTTCGGCGACGTGCTGGTGCTCGCGGGCAGCTTCACCTTCCGGCCGGCCGTCAACCCCAATCCCGATTCGCTCGCCGGCACCATCACGGCGTTCGAGCTGCGCGACGCCAGCGACAACGTGAAGCTGCGCGTGGTGCTGGAGGGCCGCAGCTTCACGGTGGGCCAGCTGCTCTCGGCGCCCAACGAGGCGGCGCTGCGCACGCTGTTCGCGGGGCTGGGCGGCGAGTGGTACGGCAATGCCGGCAACGACTCGCTCTACGGCGCGGGGGCCGCCGACCGCCTGGAAGGTCTCGGCGGCAACGACACGCTCGCGGGACTTGGCGGCAACGACACCCTGCTGGGCGGCAACGGCAACGACAGCCTTTCGGGCGGCGACGGCGCCGACCGCCTCGAGGGTGGCGCGGGCAACGACTCGCTCGCCGGCGGCGCGGGCAACGACACCTACCGGGTGGCCGATGCTCTCGACACCGTCACCGAGTCGGCCGCGGGCGGCATCGACACGGTGGAGGCATCGCTTTCCTACACCCTGGGCGCGAACGTCGAGAACCTGCTGCTCACGGGCACCGCCGGGCTGGCGGGCACCGGCAACACGCTCGCCAACGCGCTCACCGGCAGTGCGGGCGACGACACCCTCGAGGGTGCCGGCGGCAACGACACGGTGGAGGGCGGCGACGGCGACGACTC
>CAZXJW010000333.1:0-3626 GCA_964641005.1 uncultured Rhodocyclaceae bacterium | reverse complement strand
GCGCGGTCTTGGCCATGCCCGGGTACATGTCGGTGTACTCGTGGGTCTCGCCGGCGATGGAGGCCTTCAGGTTGTCGCGGGTGGCACCGATGGGCAGGCCGGTGGCGGGATCGCCCACCTGCTCCAGGTACTCCAGGTGACCGTGCGCGTGGCCGGTCTCGCCTTCGGCGGTGGAGCGGAACACGGCGGCCACGTCGTTCTGGCCTTCCACGTCAGCCTTGTTTGCGAAATACAGGTAGCGGCGGTTCGCCTGCGATTCGCCGGCGAAGGCGGCCTTCAGGTTCTCTTCGGTCTTCGAACCCTTGAGAGTTGCCATGGATGAAGCCTCCAGAATGCTTGTCGGGAAACGAAAAAGCCGGCGTGACCGGCCCTGGTGCGGCTAGAGATTAGACTAAATCTAAACCGTGAACGAAGTATAGGCGGGCGCTTTGTCCAGTGTCAAAACAAACGCTTGTTGAGGCTGGTTCTGGACAACGCCGGACACCGAAGGCTCCGATCGCGCCGGATGTCCGAGGTTCCCGAAGGGTCAATCGATGCTGATCCGTAAGCGCTCGCCCACGGGGAGTTCCACGGATTCCGCGATCATCACCGGCACCGAGCCCGGATCATCCGGCGAGGCCGGCCCCACCCACGCAGGCAGGGGTGTCCCGTCCGCGCGACGTGCGATCACCCGGGTGCCGGCGCGCCAGGACGGCGCGGCTCGCATCACCACCCGGACGGAGGACACGTCCGCCACTTCCACCACGGGCGTGCCCGCCGCCAGCCGCTGCCCCGGCGCGGCCAGCCAGCGCCGCACCTCCACGGCGCCGGGTGCCCGAAGCGCGGCGGCACTGTTGTCGAGCAGCGCACGGCGCAGTTCGAGGCCCGCGGTGGCCACGCCGAGCTCCGCCTGCAGCACCGCCACGCGCAGTGCGTCGAAACGCTCGGGCGCCACCACGGAAGGCAGCATGGCGCGCATGGCATCCGGGTCCATGTAGCCACCCACGCGACGCCGCTCGGCCGCCTCCAGCGCGGCGGCGCGGTCGGTCACTCTCGCCTCGAAGGGCACGGGATCGAGCACGGCGAGCACCTGGTCGGTGGCGGCGCGGCCGTGCGGTTCCACCGCCTGCGATACCAGCGTGCCGTCCACCGGGAACGACAGCGTCCACACGGCCCCGGGCACCACCTCGGCCTCGGCCGTCGCAACGGCCGCGCGCGGCGCGGCCGGTGTGGTGCCGCAGCCGGCAAGCAAGGCCAGCACGAGCGTCGCCGGAACGAGCGCAGCCGTCACGAGGACCGGCTGAGCAACCCGCGGTACATGCTGGGCACACCCGCTTCCGCGACCCGACGGCCCCGGCCAGGCGCTCATCGCCCCGCCCCCGGCGGCACCGCCGCCACCAGCCGCTGCACGAAGCCATCGAGCTTGGGGATATCCACCCACCGCACCACCGCCACCAGGTCGCGCGACGGATCCACGAAGATCATGTTGCCGCCCGATCCGAGCGCCGCGAAGCTGCCCGGCGGCAGGTTGGGCAGGGCCGGATTGGTGGGCGAGGACAGCCACCACAGGTAGCCCTGGAAGCCGGCGATGTCCGCGGGCGTGGTCATGCGCCGGATCCAGTCCGCCGACAGCAGGCGCCGTCCGTCCCACTCGCCGTTGCGCAGCACCAGGTAGCCGAAGCGGGCGTGGTCGCGGGTGCTGGCCCAGAAGCCGCCGCCCCAGTGACTGCCGCCGCTCACCGACTGGATGCGCCGGCCGCCCACGTCCACGGTCGAATTCAGGTAGCCGTGCCACACCCAGGTGTCGCTGGCGCCGATGGGGTCCATGACGCGCGCCTTCAGCACCTCGGGCAGCGGACGCTCGTACAGTCGCAGCAGCGAGAGCGCCAGCCGGTTCACGCGCACGTCGTTGTACTCCCAGAAGCTGCCCGGCTTCTGCAGCGTGCGGTTGTAACCGCGGCGCCGGTCGGCCACGTCGGGCTTGTCCCAGAGCGTGCCCTGCCACTCGCTGGTGTGCTGCAGGTGCATCGACCAGGTGATGGGCGCGTTGTGCGGCGAGTCGTAGCCGCCGTCCTTCACGCGCGCGCCCACCGGCTGGTCGGGGTCGCCCAGCAGGCCGTCGTCGAAGGCCAGCCCCGCCACCACGGAGAGATAACTCTTGGCCACCGAGAAGGTGAGGTCCACGCGGCGCGTGTCGCCCCACTCCGCCACGATGCGCCCGCCCCTGAGCACGATGCCGTTCTGGCCGCCGCGCGGCTTCACGAGGCCGAGGATCTCGGGATAGGGCTCGCTGGCGGTGTCCTTCTCGATCTGGGCGCGCACGTCGCGCGGCCAGGGGACTTCGTTGGCCTGGGCGAAGGCGACGGCCTCGGACAGGCGCGCGGGGTCGATGCCGGCTTCGGCGGGGGAAACGGTGGACCAGGCCTCGCCCGGGGGCGGGAAGTAGGGGGCCGTGTCGCGCGCGCTGGAGAGGCCGGTGCAGCCAAGGGCACCGAGCGCGAACACGGTCACCCAGGTACGCAGGGAAAGCGGAGGCAGGGGAGGCAATGGAGCGCGGATCAAGGAGGGCTCCTCGAGGACACCGGAGGGAGGCGCGAAGCATACCGGACCCCCTGAGGGCCGCCGGGCCGCGACTTGAAACCGTGACCTATCCGTAACCCCCATGCCGACATCATCCGAGGGCCTCCCGACCGGGAAGCGAATCAGACTCCAGAACAGAACCCAGGAGAAAACCATGTCGCCCAGCCAATTCGTGCGGACCTTCGCCGCGGCGGTCCTGCTTGCCCTGTGCAGCGTCTCGCAAGCCCAGACCACGACCCCGAAGCTCGAGTACCTCATGACCTACCAGGCCGAGCTCGACCTGCCCCAGGTGATCAACGACAAGCTCTTCATCTACAACGTGAAGCCTGGTGGATGGGTGAAAGGGCCGTCCATCAACGGCAGCTTCATCCCGCCGGGGGCCGACTGGCTGCGGGTAACGGCCTCGGGCGCGCTGCGCCTTGGCGTGCTCGCCACCATCAGAACGGACGAAGGCGACCTCATCTACCTTACCTACAACGGCATCATCCAGCACAGCGAGAAGAGCTTCGAGAAACTCATGAAGGGGGAAAAGATCTCGCCGGCCGACGGGATGTACTTCGTCACCGCGCCCACCTTCGAGACCACGTCGAAGAAGTACGCGTGGCTGAACGGCGTGCAGGCCGTCGGGCGGATGGTGGAAGGCCAGATCAACCCGGAGCAGTCGTACGTGCGGTACGACGTGTTCGTGGTGCGCTGAAGCAATAGCACCCCAACCCCGAAGACCCCTGCCTCCTCGGCCACTCAGGCCGGGGAGCCCCTCCGCTCACCTCGCTGGCTCTGTCTCCACGGAGCGGAGGTAACATTTCGCAAATAAACTCAAGTAGGGACTCCGGCTCTGCCGCCGGCCCTTACCCGGGCGAGGACCGTGTCCCCGGGGCCACTGCAGAGATCACCTATCATCGCGGATGATGTCGAAGAAGTCGCTCGCAAGGCGGAAGCTCGCTGCCATCCTGAGTGCCGACGTAGTCGGTTACTCGCGCCTTATGCGGGACAACGAGCAGGAAACCGTGGCTTCTCTGCTCCAGCGCCGCAGTCTCATGCGGTCGATGATTGAAGCGGCCCAGGGA
>CAZXJW010000332.1:0-3653 GCA_964641005.1 uncultured Rhodocyclaceae bacterium | reverse complement strand
CCCGACAGCCAGCCGGGGAGGTCATCGAGCCCGATACCCGCCCGCGGCGCCACCTCGGCATAGAACGGCACGCTGCGCACCAGCACCTGCGCTGCCGCGGCCTCCAGCCGGCCGCGCTCGAGCAGCGTGAAGGCGAACATGGCCTTGAGCACCTGCCTGGCCAGACGAGCCTCGTCCGCCTCGAGGGCGGCGAGGCGCGACAGGCTGTCGTCGATGGCCGCCTCCACCGCCGTGAACGGCCGGCCGTGGCCGGGGATCACCCGTGCCGGTGCCAGCGCGCGGATCGCGAGCAGGGTGGCGCGTGCCCGCGCGAGCCGCTCGCGCCAGCCCTCGCCGGGCAGCACCAGTCCGAAGCCGCTCTCCCAGAGGGCGTCACCCGAGATGAGGGTGCGCGACACCGGCTCCCAGAACATGAGCGCACCATCGTCGTGGCCGGGGGCGGGCAGCACCTCCCAGTGGGCCTCACCCAGGCGCAGGCGCTCGCCGGGCCGGATCACGGCGTCGAAGTCGAAGTGCTCGGCCCGCTGGCCCGCCCAGGACAGCCACAGCGCGCGCTCGTCCCAGGCCGCCACGGCAGTGGCCTCGCCCTCGGGGATCTCGATGCGGCAGCCGGAGGCTCGCGCCACGGCGGCGTTGCCGCCCATGTGGTCGCTGTGGCAGTGGGTGTTGACGAGCCGGTGCAGCGGGCGGCCGTCCAGCGCCTCGCGCAGCGCCGCGAGCGTGCGCGCGCTCCCTGACACGTGGCCGGCGTCCACCAGCACGTTCTCGTCGCCCGTGAACAGCACGTGATTGGCGTTGAGCCAGTCGCGGACGATCACGAGCGGTGCGTTCACGCGCGGTCAGCCGGCCCGCAGCCGCTCCAGGCCCTGCCAGTCGAAGGCGATCCCGTGGCCGGGACGGTCGGGGGCGATGGCGCAGCCGTCCTCGATGCGCAGCGGATCGGCGATGTAGCGCTCGAGCCCGAAGCCATGGGCCTCGAGGAAGCTGCGGTTCGGGCAGGCCGCCAGGCAGTGCACGGTGATGTCGTGGGCGCCGTGGGAGGTGACCGGCAGGTTGGCCGCTTCCGCGATTCGCGCCACCTTCATGAAGCCGGTGACGCCGCCCACCACCGTGACGTCGGGCTCGGGGAAGGTCACGGCGCCGGCGTGGATCAGGTTGTGGAACTCGTGCACGGTGTGCAGGTTCTCGCCGGTGGCCACCGGCAGGCCGCCCTCGCGCACCACCCGCGCGTTGCCGGCGATGTCGTCGGGGATGGTGGGCTCCTCGAGCCACACCGGCTGCATGGGCTGCAGTGCGCGCGCCGCGCGGATCGCCTCGTCCGGGCTCCAGCGCATGTTGGCGTCGACCATCAGCGGGAAATCCGCACCGAGGTGCTCGCGCATGGCTCGCACCCGGGCCACGTCCTCGGAGAGCTTCGGGCGGCCCACCTTCATCTTGATGGCGCGGAAGCCCTTCGCGAGGAAACCGTCGGCCTGGGCGAGCAGCGCGTCGAGCGTGAACCACAGGTCGATGCCGCCGGCGTAGCAGGGCACGCGGGCGTCGTAGCCGCCCAGCAGCGTCCACAGCGGCTGGCCGAGACGGCGCGCCTTGAGGTCCCAGAGGGCGATGTCCACGGCGGCGATCGCCATGGTGGCCGCGCCGCCGCGACCGCCGTAGTGCAGGCGCCACCACATCTTCTGCCACAGCGCCTCGATGCAGTCGGCGCGGGCGCCAGTGAGCACCGGCGCCAGGTCGCGGGCGATGGTGGCGTGGATGGCCGAGCCGTTGGTGCCCACCGTGTAGGTGTAGCCGCTGCCCTCGGCGCCGTCGCCGTCGGTGACCCGGGCGGTGACCAGCTCGAAGTGGGTCATCTCGCCGTGGGTGCTGTCGGTGAGGGTGACGGGCAGGGGGATGCGGTAGAGGTCGCTGCGAACCGTGGCGATGGTGTTCAAGGAGATCCTCCGGGTTGCGCTTCCGTGGCGCGGCAGGGATGGCTCGGGGCCGGGGCGATGTCAGCGGCCCCCGGACACGTCCAGGATGGCGCCGTGGGTGAAGGAGGCGCGCCCGGTGCACAGCCACACGGCGGCCTCGGCGATCTCCGCAGGCTCGCCCAGGCGGCCCAGCGGCGTGGCGGCCGCGACGCGCGCTTCGAGTTCCGCGCCGCCGATCGGGCCGAGGATGTCGGTGCGGGTGGTGCCGGGGCGCAGGCCGTTCACGCGCACGCCCTGGGGGCCGGCCTCCCTGGCGAGCGCGATGGTGAAGCTGTCCACCGCGCCCTTCGAGGTGGCATAGGCGGCCATGCCCGCCATCCCGCCATAGCGCGCGGCGATGGAGCCGATGTTCACGATCGCCCCGCCCGGGCCGCCGTGGCGCGTGGACATGCGCCGCAGGGCCTCCCCGCAGCACCAGAACAGCGACTCCACGTTGGTGGCGAACACCGCTCGCAGTTGCGCGGGATCGGTGTCCTCCACCGCGGCGAGCGGGCCGGTGATGCCGGCGTTGTTGATGAGCGCGCGGACCGGGCCGAGCTGCTCGTCCACGGCGGCGAACAGCGCCCGCACCTGGTCACGGTCGCCCACGTCGGCCTGCAGGGCCACCGCCGTCCCGCCGGCGGCGCGTATGCGTTGCACGACGGCCTCGGCGGGATCGCGCTGACGGGTGTAGTTGACGGCGACCGCGAAGCCTTCGCGGGCCGCGACCAGCGCGCAGGCCGCCCCGATGCCCCGTCCGGCACCGGTCACCAGCATCACCCCCGGCACGGCGGCGGCCTACTTCGCGGCCGGCGCTGCTGCCGGTGCGGCGGGGGTCCCGGGGGAGGCGGTCGGCGCCGGAATCACCGGCGACTCGGGCGCGGTGTTGCCAGCCGCGGGCCCGGAGTGGGGCAGCGTGGGCTCCTGGACGAGCCGCACGTCGTTGACGAAGTACTGGCTGTCCCCGAAGCAGTTGGTGGGGACACCCACGTGCTGCCTGTAGTCCAGGGTCACGCGCTGGCCGATGGAGGCGTTGATGCGCGCGGCCACGTCCTCGCGCCAGACGGTGAAGTAGAACTTCTCCGCGACGGTGCCGGGCATGGTCACCAGCGCGAGCTCGCCTTCCCAGGTCTTGCAGAGCCAGCCGCGCTTGGAGAGCTTCTGGACGTAGCCCGCGCGCTCGCCCTCGGAGTAGCTCCAGCTCAGGGTGAGCCACGTGTAGGCCGCCAGCAGCAGCAGCGGCAGGACCACCAGATAGATGATCCACTTGCCGCGGCGCGGAGGCCTGGTCTGCGCTTGCATGTCGTTCTCCCTTGTCAGTGATCTCGCGCGAAGCCGCGATTCTAGAGGCTGACGGGAAACGGCGGCGGACGCGCACGCCGGGTGCCGTGGCTGCGCAGGCCCATGCCCCGGTACGCGTGTCCGCGCGACGACAGTTCAACGCCAATGGCTTGCCGGCGCGGCGGTTTTTCCCGCCGGGGGCGTTCCCGGGCCAGTGGCATGCAAGCTGCTAAAACGGAATCGAACGCCTGGACAGCCAGGCATCCCACGCCAGGGAGTCAACCATGTCGGTCCTCGCACTGCTCGGAAAGCTTCTCGACCTCGTCGGCCAGGCCGTCCGTCCCGCGCCGGGAGGCGGCGCGCGCCAGCCGGCGCCCGCGCCGGTGCGCACCCGGCCGGCGCCGCGCCGCCGCCGCTAGGACC
>CAZXJW010000331.1:0-3666 GCA_964641005.1 uncultured Rhodocyclaceae bacterium | reverse complement strand
GCCGAGACCATCCGCGAGGGCTGGCTGCACACGGGCGACGTGGGCAGCGTGGACGCCGAGGGCTTCTTCCGCATCACCGACCGGATGAAGGACATCATCATCACCGCGGGCGGCAAGAACGTGACACCCTCCGAGCTCGAGAACCAGCTCAAGTTCTCGCCCTACATCACCGACGCGGTGGTGATCGGCGACCGCCGCGCCTACCTCACGGCGCTCATCATGATCGACCAGGAGAACGTGGAGCAGTACGCCCAGGACAACGACGTGCCGTTCTCCAACTACGCCAGCCTGTGCCGCGCGCCCGAGATCCAGGAGTTGATCCGAGGCGAGGTGGAGAAGGTGAACCGCCATTTCGCGCGGGTGGAGCAGGTGAAGACCTTCCGGCTCATCGACCAGCGCCTCACCTCGGAGGACGAGGAGCTCACGCCCACCATGAAGCTCAAGCGTGCCTTCGTGCAGCGCAAGTACGCTGAGCTGATCGAGTCCATGTACCGCCAGACTGCCTGAAGGGCCCCGACCATGAGAATCTCCACGTTCCTCGCGGCAGCCTTCGCCCTCGCCGGCGTGCTGCCCGCAGCGGCCCAGACCCAGGGTGTCACCGATCGCGAGATCGTGGTGGCCACGCTGCAGGACCTCTCCGGCCCCGTGGCGGCCTTCGGCAAGCAGACCCGCAACGGCCTGCAGATGCGCACCGACGAGGTCAACGAGGCCGGGGGCGTGCGCGGCCGGCGCATCCGGCTGGTGGTGGAGGACAATGGCTACGACCCGAAGAAGGCGCTGCTCGCGGCCCAGAAGGTGTCCACGGACGACGCCGTGTTCGCCATCCTCAACAACATCGGCACGGTGCCCAACATGGCGGCCATGCCGGTGCAGTTCGAGCGCAACGTGATCAACTTCCTGCCGCTGTCGGGCGCGCGGCAGATGTTCGATCCCTTCCACCGGCTGAAATTCGCCTACCTCACCCCCTACTACGACCAGATGCGCGTGCTGGTGCCGCAGCTGGCGAAGGAGAAGGGCGCGAAGCGGGTGGGCATCATCCACCAGGACGACGAGTACGGCCTGGAGGTGCTGCGCGGCACCGAGGCGGGGCTCAAGGCCATGGGCCTCTCGCTGGTGGAGAAGACCTCCTTCAAGCGTGGCGCCACGGACTTCTCGTCGCAGATGGCCAGGCTGGCCGCGGCGCAGTGCGACATGGTGGTGCTGGGCACCATCATCCGCGAGACGGTGGGCAGCGTGGCCGAGGCGCGCAAGCTCGGCTTCAACCCGGTGTTCATCGGGCCGGCGCCCATGTACACCGACCTGATCCACAAGCTCGGCGGCAAGGCGGTGGAGGGCCTGTACGCCACCCACACCGTGGCGCACCCGTATCCGGACGAGGAATCGAAGCCGGTGGCCGAGTGGGCCGCGCGCTACAAGGCGAAGTTCGGCGAGGAACCCACGGTGTTCTCGGTGTACGGCTACATCACCATGGACATGTTCGCCAAGGCGGTCGACAAGGCGGGACAGAACCTGACCACGGACGCATTCGTCGCGGCCATGGAGTCCACCACCTTCCCGCCGGACATGTTCGGTTCGCCGGAATTCCGCGTCACGAAGACCAACCGCCTCGGCACCAACGACGCGCGGCTCAGCCAGATCCAGAACGGGCGCTGGAAAGTGATCTCGAAGTACATCGAAGTCAGGCCCGAGTAGTCCGAGGCGCCGATCCAGGCCCCCGGTTCCGAGAACGGAGGAGAACACATGAAGACCATCATCGCCACCGCTTCCGTCGTGCTGGGCCTGGCAGCGGCCCTGCCCGCCGCCGCCCAGACCCAGGGCGTGACCGACAAGGAAATCGTGATCGCCACCATCCAGGACCTGTCCGGTCCCCTGGCGGGCTACGGCAAGCAGGCCCGCAACGGGCTGCAGATGCGCGCGGACGAGGCCAACGAGGCGGGCGGCGTGCGCGGACGGAAGATCCGCTTCCTCGTGGAGGACAACGGCTACGATCCGAAGAAGGCGCTGCTCGCGGCCCAGAAGCTGTCCACCGACGACAAGGTGTTTGCCATCATCGCCCACATCGGCACGGCGGCGAACATGGCGGCGATGCCGATCCAGTTCGAGCGCAACGTGATCAACTTCCTGCCGCTCACCGGCGCGCGGCAGATGTTCGATCCCTTCGACCGGCTGAAATTCTCCTTCGCCACGCCCTACTTCGACCAGATGCGGGTGATGGTGCCGCAACTCGCGAAGGAGAAGGGCGCGAAGAAGGTCGGCATCATCTACCAGGACGACGAATACGGCCTCGAGGTGCTGCGCGGCACCGAGGCCGGCCTGAAGACCCTGGGCATGACGCTGGCCGAGAAGACTTCCTTCAAGCGCGGCGCCACCGACTTCTCCTCGCAGGTCGCGAAGCTGGCGGCGGCGCAGTGCGACATGGTGGTGCTGGGCACCATCATCCGCGAGACCGTGGGCGCAGCGGCGGAGGCGCGCAAGAACGGCTTCAATCCCGTGTTCCTCGGGCCCTCGGCCATGTACACCAACCTCATCCACGTGCTGGGCGGCAAGGCGGTGGAGGGCATCTACGCCGTGCACACCGTGGCACACCCGTATCCGGACGAGGAATCGAAGCCCGTTGCCGAGTGGGCCTCGAAGTACAAGGCGAAGTTCAGCGAGGACCCGACCGTGTTCTCGGTGTACGGCTACATCAACATGGACCTGTTCCTGAAGGCCGCCGACAAGGCCGGGCAGAACCTGACCACCGACAGCTTCATCGCGGCGATGGAGTCGACCACCTTCCCGCCGGACATGTTCGGCTCGCCGGAATTCCGCGTCACCAAGACCAACCGCCTGGGCATCAACGATGCCCGCGTGAGCCAGATCCAGAACGGCCGCTGGAAGGTGATCTCGAAGTACGTGGAAGTGCGGCCGGAGTAGACGGCATCGGGATCGGGTCTCTTGACCCCAAGCGGTCAAGAGACCCGACCCCGAGCATCACGAAAACGCGGTGCTCACTCCGATTCCCGTGGAGGCCGACGGCCCCACCCTTCGCGCCTGCCGCCTGCGGATCACCTCCGCGATGGCGATGCCCAGCGGGGCCGAGCCCCAGATGCACACCAGGATGGACACCGTGTCGTGGCCGCGCAGCAAGGGCCCGAGCACGAACTCCATCACGCGGAACAGCCAGAAGGCGCCCCACATGGACCCGGCGTAGCGGAACATCCACTTGCGGTGGTTCTCGAGATCGCGCCCGCGCACGCTGACCACGCCCATCACCGCACAGGACACCACGCACATCGCCATGAACCAGAAGCCCAGCATGGCGAGCACGCCGCCGTAGTGGGCCACCGACCCGTGCTCGGCCGCCAGCAGGCTTGCACAGGTGACACCGGCGAGCAGCGAACCCAGCGACAGGTAGCCCAGGGTGCGATGCAGCGACGCTCGGCTTCCGTAGCCCGGCCGGAACAGCTGCACCATCATCAGCACGAAGGCCAGGGTGTTGAAGAAGATGTGGCCGTAGAGCAGGTTGGCGCGCAGCGCGTTGCCTTCCGTGAAGCGCTCGTAGAACGCGACGCCCCAGGACGGGTGGCGGGTGTAGGTCTCGCCCCAGACGGAACACGCGTTGTCGGGCAGGCAGGAAGCCAGCGCGGGCGCGGCCGCCGGATCGCCGGCGCCGAGGTTGTGGAG
>CAZXJW010000330.1:0-3671 GCA_964641005.1 uncultured Rhodocyclaceae bacterium | reverse complement strand
TTCCATGTCGAACATCAGCACCTTCTTTCCGAAGCGGCTGCAGGGCACGGCCCTGGGGCTCAACGCGGGCATCGGCAACTTCGGCGTGACCACGATGCAGATCGTGATCCCGCTGGTGATGACGCTGGGCCTGTTCGGCGCCCTCGGCGGCGAGCCCATGACGCTGCAGAAGGACAGCGGCTGGATCTTCGGGAAGATCGCGGCCGGCACGCCCACGTGGATCCAGAACGCCGGCTTCGCCTGGGTCATCTCGCTGGTGCCGCTGGCCATCGCGTGCTGGTGGGGCATGAACAACCTGAAGACCGTGTCGTCCGACACGGGCTCGCCGGTGACCGCCTTCGCGAAGATCACCTACCTGTACACGCTCGCGTTCGTCCCCTCGATCGTGATCCTGTATCTCTACCTGCCGGCACCGACGGGTCTGGGGCTGCTCAACATGTGGGTCGCAGTGCCGCTCGACATCGTGAGCGCGCTGCTCGTGATGAAGCTGGCGGCTTTCGGCACCATGAAGGAGAACATCGCCAAGCAGTTCGCGATCTTCGGCAACCGGCACACGTGGTCCATGACCGCGCTGTACATCGTGACCTTCGGCTCGTTCATCGGCTTCGCGATGGCGCTGCCCCTGGCGATCACGGTGATCTTCGGCATCAGCCACGTGCCCGATGCGGCCGGCGTCATGCAGCACACGCTCAAGAACCCGAACGCCCCCTCCGCCTTCACCTACGCGTGGCTCGGCCCGTTCGTGGGCGCAGCCGCCCGCCCGCTCGGCGGCTGGATCTCCGACAAGTGGGGCGGCTCGATCGTCACGCAGGTCATCTCGGCGGTGATGGTGGCGGCGTCGGTGGCGGTCGGCTACGTGATGATGCAGGCGTACGGGTCGGCCACGCCCGAGCAGTACTTCCCGCTGTTTCTCGGGCTGTTCCTGCTGCTGTTCCTGGCGAGCGGCATCGGCAACGGCAGCACCTTCCGCACCATCGGCGTCATCTTCGACCGCCAGCAGGCCGGGCCGGTCCTCGGGTGGACCTCCGCCGTCGCCGCCTATGGCGCGTTCATCGCGCCGGTGGTGATCGGCAACCAGATCAAACAGGGCACACCGCAGTTCGCCTTCTACGGCTTCGCGATCTTCTACGCCGTGTGCCTGCTCCTGAACTGGTGGTTCTACCTCCGCCGCAACGCCTACGTGAAGAACCCCTGAGACACACCCCATCGCCACGAGGACGCCATGAGTCACTTTCTCGATCGCCTGACCCACTTCACCCTGCCGAAGGAGTCGTTCTCCGACGGCCATGGCCTCACCACCGGCGAAGACCGCACCTGGGAGGACGCGTACCGCAACCGCTGGGCCCACGACAAGGTCGTGCGTTCCACCCACGGCGTGAACTGCACGGGCAGCTGCTCGTGGAAGATCTACGTGAAGGGCGGCATCGTCACCTGGGAGACACAGCAGACCGACTACCCGCGCACCCGGTGGGACCTGCCCAATCACGAGCCCCGCGGCTGTCAGCGCGGTGCGAGCTACAGCTGGTACCTCTACAGCGCCAACCGCGTGAAGCATCCCATGGTGCGTGGCCGGCTGCTGAAGGCGTGGCGCGAGGCACGCCTCACCCACGACCCGGTGCAGGCCTGGGCCGCCATCCAGGCCGACCCCGAGAAGCGCCGTGACTACCAGAAGGTCCGCGGCCTGGGCGGCTTCGTGCGGGCCTCCTGGGACGAGGTGAACGAGATCGTCGCAGCGGCGAACGTCTACACCGCGAAGAAGTACGGACCGGACCGCATCATCGGCTTCTCGCCCATCCCGGCGATGAGCATGGTGAGCTACGCGGCGGGCTCGCGCTACCTGTCGCTGATCGGCGGCGTGTGCATGAGCTTCTACGACTGGTACTGCGACCTGCCGCCCGCCAGCCCGCAGATCTGGGGCGAGCAGACCGACGTGCCCGAGAGCGCCGACTGGTACAGCAGCGGCTTCATCATCGCCTGGGGGTCCAACGTGCCGCAGACGCGCACGCCGGACGCCCACTTCTTCACGGAGGTCCGATACAAGGGCACCAAGACCGTGGCCATCACGCCGGACTACGCCGAGGTGGCCAAGCTCGCGGACCTGTGGATGCACCCGAAGCAGGGCACCGACGCCGCCGTCGCCATGGCGATGGGGCACGTGATCCTGAAGGAGTTCTACTTCAACCGGCGCGCGACCTACTTCGACGACTATGCGCGCCGCTACACCGACCTGCCCATGCTGGTACTGCTGGAACCCCGCGCTCAGCCCGACGGCCGCACGGTCCACACGCCAGGGCGCTATCTTCGCGCCGCGGATTTCGCCGACGGGCTGGGACAGACCAACAACCCCGAATGGAAGACCCTTGCGTTCGACGCCGACGGACGCGTGACGCTGCCGCAGGGATCGGTGGGCTTCCGCTGGGGCCCCGAGAACCGGGCCGACGCCGGCCGCTGGAACCTCGAAGCCCGCGACGCGCGGACAGGGACGGAACAGAAGCTCAAGCTGTCCGTGCTGGAGGACGGCGCCCAGGAGCACGACATCGCGGACGTGGCCTTCCCGTACTTCGGCGGCACGGTACACCCGCACTTCCCCGCCAACGACCAGGGCACCGACGTGCGTAGGGCCCGCGTACCGGTCGTACGGCTCGACCTGGGCAACGGCGAGACTGCGCTCGTGGCCACCGTGTTCGACCTGCAGGCCGCGCAGTACGGCATCGACCGGGGCCTGGGCTCCGGAGCGCGCGACTTCGACGACGACGCCCCCTACACGCCCGCGTGGCAGGAAGCCATCACCGGCGTGCCGCGGGACCAGGTCATCACGGTGGCCCGCCAGTTCGCGGAGAACGCCGAGAAGACCGAGGGCCGCTCCATGGTGATCATCGGCGCGGCGATGAACCACTGGTTCCACAGCGACATGAACTACCGCGGCGTCATCAACATGCTGATGATGTGCGGCTGCGTCGGCAAGAGCGGCGGCGGGTGGGCGCACTACGTGGGGCAGGAGAAGCTGCGGCCCCAGACCGGGTGGACGGCGCTCGCCTTCGCGCTCGACTGGATCCGCCCGCCGCGGCAGCAGAACTCCACGAGCTTCTTCTACGCGCACACCGACCAGTGGCGCTACGAGAAGCTGACGGTGGACGAGATCCTCTCGCCGCTCGCGGACCGCGACGCCTACCGCGGCAGCCCCATCGACTTCAACGTCCGGGCGGAACGCATGGGCTGGCTGCCCTCGGCGCCGCAGCTCAACGCCAACCCGCTGGACGTCGCGCAGGCCGCCGCCGCGGCGGGACTCGACGCGAAGGACTACGTCGTGCGCGAGCTGAAGTCCGGTGCCCTGGATCTCGCTTGCCACGACCCGGACCACCCCAACAACTGGCCGCGCAACCTCTTCGTGTGGCGCTCGAACCTGCTGGGCTCCAGCGGCAAGGGCCACGAGTACTTCCTCAAGCACCTGCTCGGCACCAGCAACGGCGTGCAGGGCAAGGACCTGGGGCCGCAGGACGCGAAGCCCGCCGAAGTGAAATGGCACGACGAGGCACCCGAGGGCAAGCTCGACCTGCTGGTGACGCTGGACTTCCGCATGAGCACGACCTGCCTGTACAGCGACATCGTGCTGCCGACCGCGAGCTGGTACGAGAAGAACGACCTCAACACCAGCGACATGCACCCCTTCA
>CAZXJW010000329.1:0-3712 GCA_964641005.1 uncultured Rhodocyclaceae bacterium | reverse complement strand
GGCGCCCCGCCACGCGGTGAGCAGTTCCGCACCCCGCGTGTGCGGAATTCACACCGGTGGCCGCCTTTGGATCGAGAACCGCCGGTGCGGAGGCGCCACGGCCGCCAGACCAGCCATGGCGACCCGCCTTAGGACGTGTACTGGCCCCAGTCGGCAAGGCGCAGGATTGCGCCTTCGGCGACAGTCGCACGGCAATATCGCTCATCCGCAGTGACGAAGACCGCACCAGGCCGTTCCAGCGCTACGGCGTGGTAGAGCGTATCGAAGACATGCTGACCGTACCGATGCGCAAGCGAAACCGCACGACGGTAGACCTGCGCCGAGCCGTCGACGGGCAGCCCGAGCGCATTGAGTTCAGTCACGTCGTCGGCAGCAGTGTCGGGGGTCAACCGCGCCAAGACCGCGGCCACCTCCGCGAGCCAGTGAGGTGGCTGCACCAGCGAAACAGTGTCGGCGCGCACTTTCGCCATCAGGTCGAACGCCTCCCGGACGTGGAGTTCCGCGCTCTTTGGAGGCACGAGCCACTTGACCAGAACGCTGGCGTCGGCCACCACCACGAGACTCACGGCCGCCCAGCCCTCCGTGCCGCGGCGACGGCTGATGCCGAGGCTGGCCGCCGCTTCGAACGCCCCGCGACCAGCGCATCGATGGCCGCGACTCGCTGACGCCGCAAGGCCTCTTCCTCGATGGCGCGGATCATCAGTTCTGCGATGACCTGACTCTTGTTGCGCCCCTCGAACGCCCGGTTGAAGCGCTCTTTCACCTCGTCTGGCACGCTGAAGTTGACGGTTGCCAAGGCAGCCTCCGTTGTTGAACTTTTCAACATTCTGGAGGAAGGCCGACCAAGGGGTCAACCTCGGAAACTGCTGGCGCCCTGTCCCGAACGACGAAGGGCCCGAGTGGGCCCTTCGTCGGCGGCGCGGGCCATGGGGCCCTGCCTGAGAAAACTCAGCGCTGCGCCACCACCGCCCCGCCGCAGGCGCGCTCCAGCACACGCGCCTGGCTCGAACCATCGATCGGGTTGAACATCGCCACCCGGCCCTCCGAGTTCCAGCGCCACACCGCCTTGCCCTGGCCCTGCGCACCCTCGAACAGCTGCCAGGACTCGAAGCCGACCTGACGCGTGCCGCAGTCCACGAGGAAGGTCGCCTCGCGGGAGCGGTGCGCGTGGTTCTCGCCGCTCAGGTACTGCACCTTGCCGAAGTCCTCCAGCGAAGTGATGCGCGTGAGGCCGCCCTTCGCCGGCTGGATGCTGCCGCCATCGACGTACACCGCCAGCCGCTCGCCGGCGAGGCCGGCGGACTCCCAGTCGGCGGCCTGGGCACCGCAGACGGTGGAGGCGATGGAAGCAGCGATCAGCGTGCGGATGAGCCTGGTGTTCATGTCCGTTCTCCCGTTCAGTGGTTGGTTTCGATCCTTCCCGATGCGCGCCGTGTGATGCGCTTCGAGATGGCTGCACTGTAGGGACAGGCTGGACGCAGTTCCTTGAGCGGTTTCGCACGTGGGATGTGCGGAATTCACACGGAGCCCCCGAACCCACCACAGAAACCCCTTGCGAGGGGGATTGGTGGAGGAGGATTGGTGTGGTGGAGAATCCCCTTGCGAAGGGGATTCAGGAAGGGGATCCAGGGCGGGGGTATCAGGCTCGCATCTCGAACAGCAACTGCTGGGCTTCGCGATAGTCCCGCGTCTCGAATCCTTCCTTGAAGCCATCGACCACGCTGCGCAACAGCGCGGCACCCTCCTGGCTGCGGTCCTGCTTGCGCGCAAGTTGCGCAAGCGCGGTCGCGGCCCGGAGTTCGATGGCTCTTGCCCCTTGCCGGCGCGCGCACTCGATTGCCTCCCGGAAGCTCGCCTCGGCTGCCACCGGGTCTCCGCCGCGCTCCTGGATGCTGCCACGAATGCGCAGCGCCTCGGCGAAATAGCATCGTTCGTCGGATTCAGGATCATCCGGAAGCAGCAAGGCGCCCTCGACCAGCGCCATGGCCGAGGGCAGGTCGCCGGATTCCGCCTTCATCTCCGCCAGGACTGCCTTTGAGTACGGCAGCCACACGCGCGTGCCGACCGACTCCCAGATGGCGAGGCAACCCTCGTACCGCCCCGCGGCCTCCTCGGCTCGACCTTCCATCCACAAACCGACCGCCTCGTGAATGGGACCGAAGAGTTGGGAGAGCATCGGCATGCCGAACTTCTGGCCCAGTTCGGTAACACTCCTGGAGTAGCTCCGCGCCTCGTCCACCAGCCCCATCTGGAACAACAGGTCCGCGGTCCGGCTCACCGAGAACCCGGTGTCGAACGGGTGATTGACCTTCCGGCAGTGCTCGGTCAGGTCGCGCAGGACGGCGCGTGCCTGGTCCGCATGGCCCTGCATCCAAAGCGCGGTGGCCTTGTAGATCCAGGCGTGCGACAACAGGTCGTGATTGAGCGTGGTGGCAAAGACGACGTGCCGCTCGAAATCGTAATGGCGCTCGACTTCGGTCACGTTGGCGAGGACGCCGTCGAAGTCACCCAGCCATGCGCAGGTGATCAGCGCCTCCACGTGCCCGACCAGTTTCAGCCCGAGATCGTTCGTTCTCTCTGCTTCCTCCAGCGTGCGTTCATACCAGCGGACCGATCCCCGCACCTTCCCGGTGGTGAGCGTATTGACCCAGATGCCCCAGTAGATGACGGGCAACAGGTCGGTCCTGCCGAGCCGTTGGGCGAGCGGCAGCGCCGGCTGGAATGCTCGCTGGACCCTGGTCGACGCCCATCCGCCGAGGGCCATCTCGGCAACACCGAGCGTGGTCCAGAGATCCACCGCCAGTTCATCCGCGCGATCCTGCGGCACACCCTGCCCAAGAGCGCCGAGCCCTGACTCGAGATGGGAGATGGCTTCGACCAGCGCGATGCGCTCGAGCGCCATGCGGCCCGCCTTCTGCCAGAGCGGAATCGCCTGCAGTGGTTGCATCGCCCTCGAGAAATGGCGCGCAACCACCTCGGGCTGAGCCTGCGCCGTGTCGGGAAACTCGGCGAGGAGGACTTCCGCGATGCGCTGATGAATCTGAAGCCGCCGGCTCAACAGGAGGCTGTCGTACGCTGCGTCCTGCACTAGGGCGTGCTTGAAAAGGTACGTGGCGTCGGGCGGCTTGCCGTTCTCGAACACGAGGCCCGATGCGATCAGGTTCGAGAGGGCTTCCCCCAGCCGGGCAGCTGGAAACGCCGCGACGCGCTCCAGGAGTCGATATCCGAACTCCCGCCCGATGCACGCCCCGATCTGCGCCACCTCCTTCGTCGGCGAGAGCCGGTCCAGCCGCGCCGTCAGGCTGTCCCTGAGCGTCGCCGGGATCGCAATCGGGCTTAGCGGGCCCTTCAGCCGGTAGGCCTGCGTTGCCGGGTCCAGCTCCAGCAGCCCCGCCTCCAGCACCGCCTTCGTCAACTCCTCCACGAACAGCGGGATCCCGTCCGTCTTCGTGGTGATCTGCTCCACGATCTCCTCGGGCAGCGCATGGCCCCCGGCCACGTGCTCCGCCAAGGCGCGGGTCTGCTTTGGAGAAAGGCGGTTCAGGATCACGTGGCTCACCTGGCTCTGCCCCGTCCACTGCGCCTTGAACTCCGGACGGTACGTGATCAGCACCAGCACCCGCTCATTCCTGATCGCCTCCACCGTCAGCGACAGCAACTCCAGCGTCGAGGGGTCGATCCAGTGCGCGTCCTCCAGCAGCAGCAGCACCGG
>CAZXJW010000328.1:0-3714 GCA_964641005.1 uncultured Rhodocyclaceae bacterium | reverse complement strand
GGCACGGGCGCCACGGTCTGCTTCGTCGGCTCGGGCACCCAGCCGGCTGCCGCCATCGGCGCCTGCCCGGCGCGTGCGCCCTTCACCTTCGACATCGACCACTCCACCGGCGGGGCCTGCCAGACCGTCGGCGGCGGTGGCGGACCGGTGCGCTGCCTGCGTGTCACCGTGGGGGCGGGCGGCCAGGTCCGCATGTGTGATCCCGCCGTCGCTTCCGGCGCCGGCCCGGCCGCGTGCTCCTGAGGCTCCGGAGATCTCCATGAAGAGTCCATCCCGCCTTCGCAAGCCGCCACGGCCGAACCACCACCAGTCCGGCGTGGTGCTGCTCGAGGCGCTGATCGCCATCCTGATCTTCTCGCTGGGCATCCTCGCCGTGATCGGCCTGCAGGCCCAGTCGATCCGCAACAGCGCGGAGGCGAAGTACCGCGCCGATGCCAGCTACCTCGCCAACCAGCTCATCGGCCGCATGTGGGCCGACCGCGCCAACATCGCCAGCTACGCCTTCCGGCCCACCGGCACGAACTGCAACTTCAGCGGCACCACCACGGCCTATGCCGAGCGTGACGCCTGGGTGACCAGCGTCACCCGCACGCTGCCGGGCGCCACCACGGCCAACCAGCAGATCATCGTCGGCGCCAACAACCTCATCACCGTGACCATCTGCTGGGTGTCCAACACCGGGCAGCACAACTACTCGGTCACCACCCAGATCAACGGCTGAGGACACCATGGCCAAAGCGCCCAACCGCCCCACACGCCGCTCGCAGCACGGCATGAGCCTGATCGAGATCATGGTGGGCATGGTGATCGGCCTGATCGGCATGCTGGTGATCTTCCAGTCCTTCCAGGCCTTCGAGGGCCAGAAACGCACCACCACCGCCGGCAACGACGCCCAGGAGTCCGGGCTGATGGCGCTCACCAGCGTGGAGCGGGACGCGCGCATGGCCGGCTTCGGGCTGTTCTACGCCAACGTGCCGGCCTGCAGCTCGCCGGTGATGCGCGTCTGGCCCACGCGTACCGCCGAACTGCCGGCGCCCAGCGCCACCACCACCGAGGAGTGGCTGCTGCCGGCCTTCATCCAGAACGACGTGGGCGGCGCCGGCACGGCCGACGCCATCACCTTCTCCTACAGCACCTCGGCCTTCGCGGCCACCCCGGCCCAGGTGCAGGTGGACTTCACCGGCACGGTGGCTCGGGTGATCGTGGACAACTCGGCTCGCAACACCGCGTATTTCGCCAACCAGTACATCCTGATCGGCAGCCCGTATGCGAACCCGGTGCGGCCCTGCGCGCGCTTCCAGATCACCGGCACCACCTTCGACGCCACCAACCCCCAGTTCGTGGGCCTGGACATCACCACCGCCTCGGCGGCCAACCCCGCCACCGGCAGCATGGCCGGATTCATCGGCTCCACGTTCAACAATTCCCGCGACACGCCCTCGGTGGTGGTGAACATGGGTGCGCTGGTGCGCAACCGCTACTTCATCGCCAACAACCGGCTGGTGGTGCGCGACCTCACCAATCCCGCCTCCACCAACGTGGAATTGGCCGAGGGCATCGTCAACCTGCAGGCCCAGTACGGCCTCTCGGCCACGGCCACGAACCAGCAGGTCAGCGCCTGGTGCAACGCGCTCGCCACCGCGGCGGCGCCCTGCAACGTGAACCTCGCCGCGCCCGCGGCCGCCGTCGTGGGCCGCATCAAGGCCGTGCGCGTGGCCGTGGTGGCACGGGCCCAGCTGCAGGAGCGCGATCCCCTGCCGGCCGAGAACACCACCTGCCGCCAGCCCGACGGCGCGGTCAGCACCAACGGGCCCTGCACCTGGATCCAGCGTGCCAACACCGTGGGCCAGCAGGCCCCCACCTGGAACCTGAGCGGCACGAACTGGCAGAACTTCCGCTACCGCGTCTACGAAACCATCATCCCGATGCGCAACGTGATGTGGCAGTCGTTCTGATGACGCCTCGAGGCACCGCCATGGCCATCCATCCCCCGCTTTCCCGCCGCCAGCGCGGCGTCGTGCTGGTGATCTCGCTGATCGTGCTGGTGGCCCTGTCGCTCGCCGGCATCGCCCTGGTGCGCTCCACCGACACCGGGACGGTGATCTCCGGCAACGCCGCCTACCGCATGGGCGCCATGCAGGCCGTGGACACCGGCGTGGAGACGGCCTTCACGGCCACCACGTCGGACACCGGATTCCAGGCCGCGCCCACCACGGCCGTGACCTCGGCCAGCGGCCAGTACTTCCCCATCATCCAGGCCGACGCCAACGCCGACGGCATCCCGGACGTGACCTGGAGCGCCGTGCCCGCGGCCACGGTGAACGGCAACGACGTGCGCTGGGTGGTGGAGCGGCTGTGCTCGCAGAACATCGCCGCCACGCAGCCCGACCTCATCACCCAGAACTGTGCCGTGGTGCCCGGGCCGCCGAACATGAGCTTCAAGGCCGGCACCATCGCACCCAACAACGCGATCCAGAGCGTGGCGTTCCGCGTCACCGTGCGCGTCACCGGGCCGAAGAACACCATCGTCTACTCGCAGTCCACGGTCGCCCGCTGACCGCCCGGGCACTCGCGGACGACGGGGCGCCAGCCCCCCCCACCCGCCCGGGCAATCCCGGGCGACGCGCCGCCAGCCCCCCCCCCCGCCTGACCTGCCGCCCGCGGCGCGGAGCTGCCCGCGCGCCGTGATGCCATCGACATGGGGATGCCGCTGCTTCCCTCCCTGCCACCGGCAGTCGGCCGGAACTGACAGCAGTCAGGCATGACTGTAGCTTTCAGGTTGATGACACCCTCCGTGCAAGGAGCCGCCATGGACCTCGAATCACGCCCCCGCTGGCAACGCAGCGCCGCCTTCGCCCTCGCCGCCGCGATGATCTGGGCCGACCTCGCCCCGCTGGCGCACGCGAACACCGACATCGCCGACGTGCCCATGGCCACCCGCAACCGGGCCAAGCCGAACCTGATCATCGCCCTGGACGACTCGGGTTCCATGGACTTCGAGTTCCTCGGCGCCGTGGGCTTCCCCACCAACGACGGCTCGCTGTGGTGGCACAAGGACGACCGGCGCTTCTTCGGGCGCCGTGCCGGCACCTCGACGGCCAAGGATCCGCTCGACCAGTTCGTCGCGGGCTCCGGCACCACGCCGCCGCGCGGCCCCCTCAACTTCAACTACGACGGCAGCGCCGGCGACGAGTGGCGCAAGTTCCAGTACCTGTTCCCCAACGGCAACTGCCCCACCGCATTCACCAGCGCCACCTTTCCCAACGGCACGGACTGCACCTCGAACCTCGACGTCAAGGTGGACCCCGATGCCAACGTGTACGGCCATGCCGTGCCGCCCACGCGCGAGTTCGCCTGGGTGCGCAGCCACCTCTACAACGCGCTCTACTACAACCCGGCCGTCAACTACGACCCGTGGCGGCCCTACCACGACGGCACGGCGCTTCGCACGCCGGTGAACTACAACAACAGCGGCTCCGGGCTGTGGACCGCCGTGCGCAGCCACCCGCACTACCCCACGCCCACCACCACCGGCACGAACATCAACCTCACCGCCGACGTGGCCCAGCCAGGCGACGCTTCCGCGCAGGAGCGCTCCTTCCGCATGTACCCGGGCATGATCCTGCCCAACGGCGCCCGCTACCGCACCTGCACCAGCGAGAACAACTCCACCTGCGGCGCGTGGGCCAACAACAGCGGCGACCGCTGCATCAT
>CAZXJW010000327.1:0-3716 GCA_964641005.1 uncultured Rhodocyclaceae bacterium | reverse complement strand
ATATGGGCCTGCTTCTCATCGCTGACACCCGGTTCCAGAAGCACCTTCTGCTGGTGGGTGTCCCCGGTTCAGGCAAGAGCACCGTCCTCCGCACCATGACCCAGATGGTGGGGGTCAACAATGTCGCCTCGCCCAGCATGCGCAGTCTGGGTGAGGGAGGTTTCGCGCTTGCCCCCCTGATGCACAAGACGCTGATGACTGTCCCGGACATGCGGATTGACCACCGCACGAACATGGCCGCGCTTGAGGAAAACCTGCTGGCGATCATGGGTGAGGACCGGATGAGCGTGGACCAGAAATACCGGGATGCGGTCCAGTCGCGGCTGAGGGTCCGGGTGGTCATCGCCGCCAACCAGCTCCCGCGTTTCGATGACGTGTCCGGTGCCATGGCCCGCCGACTGATCGTCCTCCAGATGAACCAGACCTTCAAGGACAGGCCCGACATCGACCTTGAGGAGAAGCTGCTGGCAGAGCTCCCCGGCATCCTCAACTGGGCCAGGGAGGGGCTGCTGAGGGTGTGGGCGCAGGGGGCAATCTCTGAGCCGCAGAGCGCGAAGGATGCGCGAGAGGACCTGGTGGACCTTGCGTCACCGGTGCCGCAGTTTGTCTCGACCTGCTGTGAGCTTGGCGCGGGGCATGAGGTGGACAAGGTAGAGCTGTATGTCGCCTTCCAGGAGTGGTTCCGGGGCAGGTTCAAGGAGGACTGGCGCTCTGGGATGAACCACTTCTACAGCGACCTCTACAAGAGCGCGGCGGGCTTGAAGACGGTGCGGGGCAGGCGTGACGGAGAGCGCCCGAACCTCGTGACGGGCATCCGGTTTAACGAGACCTGGGCCGGGGGGAAGGTCGGGGGCTGACAGGGTCGGGGTCAGGGTCGGGGCAACTGCCCGAATTGTGGGCCGGGGAAAATGTTACCTGTCAACAGCTTATGAGTTTGGGTCGGGACAGGTCGGGGCAGGTCGGGGTAACGCCTCACAAACCTCTCCGGCTCCCCCGGCCCCCGCCCCGCTGCCCAGGGGGCACGCTGCCCCGGCTCCCCCTCTCCCTTCCTGCAGGACAGACTTTTCGGCGTTACCCCGACCTACCCCGACCTACCCCGACCCAGTAGAGTAAGAGTATGGAAAGATGGCATTTTTTGAACCGCCGAGTTTTTGAGTTACCCCGACCCTGACCCCGACCTGTCCCGACCCTGACCCCGACCTGTCCCGACCCTGACCCCGACCTCTGCGGCGGGGCGTGCCCCCCTTGGGCAATGGGTCAAGTGGTGGAAGCCATCGCTTCCCATGCTGCCCGCCTCGCTAAAAGGCCCCCAACAGACAGTTCACCCCACGCCAAGCCTCCGCCGTCGCCCAGCCCGTCGCCCGGGCGCTATCCTCCCCGGCACATCAAGGGAGAACGACAATGGCCATCGACCTGAACACAGCCGCCAAGCTCACTGAGGGGGCTCTAACCTCTTTCCACCCGTTCCGAACGCTGATGCCCTACTGCGTCACCGCCGTTGCGGGCGGCTGGGTCTTTGAGAACCGCTGGTATGCCCCCTTGGGCAGCAGCCAAAGTGCCGCCGCAGTGCCCATCCCGCTGCACACGTTCCGGCTCACGAAGTGGCCGGGCGACATCGACGGTGTCTGGCACCGCCAGGAGAGGCGCGTGGACAGCCGGTTCTACCTCTACAACGATGGTGCTGAGTCCCGGCAGGACTACTTCCCCAGGCTTGAGCGGCTGATGACCTTCATCAAGGCGCTGCCCATCCCGAACCCCCATGAGAGGCGGGGCGACAACCTGCGATGCGAGTTTGCCGACTGGGTGGCGGGCGCGTCTGCACCGGACATCCTGTTTGGGCGGGAGGTCTTTGCTGATGTTCAACAGCGGCGTGAGCTTGAGCGGCCACACGACAAGGTCTGGAACAACGCCCACCGGAAGGTCCTCGACCGCATCCTGCTGGACTACTTGCTTTGGTTGACCTCCGGCAAGCCGCTTCCCCGCCGCCGCCAGCCAAGCCGGGGTGAGCTTGAGCGGCTGGCTGCGGTCAGCGATGACATGGCTGTCTGACCCGCCCGGAAAACGTCTCCGGCGCTCCATCAGATTATCCCACGTTCTCAAGGGGCGGTTTCCGATGGTCGGCAGCCGCCCCGAACCGACCGATTTTAGGGCTAGACGCCTTGGCGTGTTCCCATTACGTTCTCCTCTATGGGGTATCTGGATACCTCAAGCCACCGCAGAAATGGAGAACGACATGACCGCATCATCCTTCACCGCCCCCGCCGCCGCCCCGAAGAAGGCCCGCAAACCGAAGGCTGCCCCCGCTGTGGCAGAGGTGGCCCCCGTCCCCGCGCCCCAGGCGGAGGTCCAGCCCGCCCCCGCGCCCCAGCCGAAGGCACAGAAAACGCCGCGCGGGATCAACCTGGCCCCGAAGGAGAAGGCCCGGGCCTGCAAGGCGGGCACCAAGCAGGCGATGCTGGTGGACCTCCTGTCGCGTGAAGGCGGCGCGTCCATGTCGGAGCTCCTGTGCCACCTCACCCCTTGGAAGATCGTCACGGTTCGGTCGGGCCTCTCGTGGGACATGAACAGCGTTAAGGGATACGGCATCAGGACCACGCACGAAAACGGATACGAAAGGTGGTTGGCCTGCGACTATGAGGGTCAGGGGACGTTCAGCGCTGACAGACACCCCGATGACCTGTCTGAGGCCGACAAGGCCAAGCTCCTCGCAGACAACCTCGCCAGCGGATACGACCCCACCGAGCTTTTCGCGGTCTACCACCTCGTGCTGCCCAAGGGCATGACCGCCCCGGTCCCTCACGTCCAGCGCGCGGGCGCGGCGGTGGAGGCTGCGGAATGACCATCACCGACAAGATGAACGAGTTTGTGCCGGGCATCGTGCCCGGCCAGCAGGAGTTCTACCACGTCGCCCCTGACGGCACCGTGGCGCGCTGGTGGATTGTCCCCGGGCGCTACACGTCCACCGTCCACCACCCCGGCGTCACCGACCACCCCTTGGGCGCGCACCCCCGGCTTGGCTGGCACGACGCAGATGGTCGCCCCATAGCCCACGACCCCAGAGAGGCCAAGCAATGACCGACAAGCACAACCGCGTGGCCCTGTATGCCAGGGTCAGCACCAATGCCCAGCACACCGACAACCAGTTGCGCCGCCTCCACGAGGTCGCGGCGCTGCGCGGATGGTCTGTCGTGGGCGAGTATGTGGAGACCATCAGCGGCGCGGCCAAGGCCCGGCCCGAGTTTGACCGGATGATGGCCGATGCCCGGCGGAGGCGGTTTGACACCATCGCCGCCATCGACGTGTCCCGCCTGGGCCGCAGCCTGTCGGGCCTGGCAGCCCTGTTCGAGGAGGTGCGCCAGATCGGGGTGGACCTCTACCTGGACCGTGAGTCGATGGATACGAGCACGCCTGCGGGCAGGGCCATGCTTGGGCTCGCCAGTGTCTTTGCCGCATTCGAGCGCGACCTCATCATCGAGCGCACCCTCGCGGGCCTCGCCACCGCGCGCGCCAAGGGCGTGAGACTGGGCAGGCCCCCGGCCAGCGACGGCATCATGGCGGCCATCAGGTCACTCAGGGAACAGGGGCTCGGCATCAACTCCATCGCACGGGAATTGCGGTGCGGGAAGTCCACGGTGAAGCAGGTTGCTGACGCCATGAAGCGGGAGCGCGCCGATGTCCACGGATGACCTGCCGGTGCGGCTGACCGGACCTGGGCG
>CAZXJW010000326.1:0-3718 GCA_964641005.1 uncultured Rhodocyclaceae bacterium | reverse complement strand
CTGCCCAGCGCCTCCTGGTACACCGACAGCAGGTCGGCCCCGTGGGCGGGCAGCAGCGCGAGGCCGAGCGACAACGCGGCGAGGCTGCGGGCGAGGGGCTTCAGGCGCGGGTGGGGCATGGCGGCGTCTTCCTGTGGGTGTTCGTGACTTCGTTCAGTAGCGTGGCATGGCGGGTTCCACCTGGGCAGCCCAGGCATCGATGCCGCCGCGCAGGTTGTGCATGCGCTGGAAACCATTGCGCTCGAGGAACAGGGCGACCTGGAGGCTGCGCATGCCATGGTGGCACACCACCACCCAGTCGCGGCCGGGATCCAGGTCACCGACGCGCTGCGGTATCTCGCCCATGGGGATGGCCACGGAGCCCTCGATGACGCAGCGCTCCAGCTCCCAGGGTTCGCGCACGTCCAGCACGCCTGGCCTGCGGTCCTCGGGACCGTCCAGCCATTCCCTCAGCCCGGCCGGGTCCACCTGCTGCATCAGAACACGAACCGCTCGGGCATGCGCGCGTTGCGAAGCGGCGGGATGACGGTCTCGAACAGGCCGGCCGAGCGGTAGACCCCCGGCGAGACGCAGGTCACGAGGCGAGCCGTCATGATCGGGGCGCTGCCCACCACCGCCACCAGGCGCCCGCCGGGAGCGAGCTGGGCCTGCAGTTCCTCGGGCAGAACGGGCAGGGAGCCGGTGACGACGATGGCATCGAAGGGTCCGGCGCCAGGCCAGCCCAGCGCGGCGTCACCCGCCTCGATGACGGTGTTGGCCAGTCCCAGTGCGCGCAGCCGGGCCCGGGCCGGCTCGACCCACTCGGCGACGATCTCGACGCTGGTGACCCGGGCGACCAGGCCCGCCAGAAGCGCCGTCATGTAGCCCGTGCCGGTGCCGATCTCGAGCACGTGGTCGGATTCGCGCAGCGCGGCCTCCTGCACCAGCCGAGCCGCCAGCTTGGGCGCGAGCATCACCTCGCCGCGGCCCAGCGGCAGGTCCATGTCCGCGTAGGCGGCGCTCCTCCAGGCCTCGGGGACGAAATCCTCTCGGCGGATGGCGAGCAGGCGGTCGAGCACCCGCTGGTCGAGCACGTCCCAGGTGCGGGCCTGGCTCTCCACCATGTTGAAGCGGGCAGTCTCGAAGTCCATGGCGTGCGACGGGGGAGTGAGAAGCGCGCGGGATTATCACACAACCCCGCACGGCCCCGGCTTCGCGGGCCCCCATGGCGGCGGGGCGATTTGATGCCGGGCGGCGATCCGGGTTACCGTCGGAGCAGACACAGGGGTCCGCCTCGGCGGCCGCAGGTGGGCGCAACGCGCCCCGCGGCCCGCCCTGCGGTGAGAGAGTCCCTTCGAACCTGATCCGGGTCATGCCGGCGTAGGAAGTTGTCGATGCCACCCCCCACCGCTCCCGCCCTCCCTTCCGTTCCCAACGTCCTGTCCATCGCCGGTGTCGACCCCGGCGGCGGCGCGGGCGTGCTCGCCGACGTGAAGACCTTCTCTGCGCTGGGCGCCTACGGCTGCGGCGCCGTGGCCGCGCTCACCGCCCAGAACACCCGCGCGGTCACGGGCATCCACGAGGTGCCGCCGGAATTCCTGCGCCTGCAGCTCGACACCCTGTTCGAGGACATCCGCATCGACGCCGTCAAGATCGGCATGCTCGCCAGCGAGGCGCTGATCGCGGTGGTGGCCGAGGCGCTGCGCCGCCACCGACCGCGCTTCGTGGTGCTCGACCCGGTGATGGTGGCCAAGAGCGGCGACCGGCTGCTGCGCGCCGACGCCGTGGCGGCGCTGAAGCGCGAACTGCTGCCCCTGGCGACCGTGCTCACGCCCAACCTGCCCGAAGCGGGCGACCTGCTCGGCCGGCCGGTGGGCGAAGGACCGGCATCGCAGCGCGCCGCCGCCCGCGACCTGCACGCCATGGGTCCGGCCCTCGTGCTGCTCAAAGGAGGCCACGGCCACGGCGAGACGCTGGTGGACGTGCTGTTCGACGGCACGCTCTTCACCGAGATGCCGGCCCGCCGCATCGCCACCCGCAACACCCACGGCACGGGCTGCACGCTGTCCTCGGCCATCGCCGCCCTGCTGCCCCAGCGCCCCGACCCGGCCACGGCCGTGGCCGAGGCGCGCGACTACGTCCTCTCCGCCATTGCCGCCGCCGACCGCCTCTCGGTGGGCGGCGGACATGGCCCGCTCCACCACTTCCACGCGCTCTGGCCATCCGCCGGCGCCTGATCCTCCGGAGATTGCCCATGAACGCCCCCCAGCGCCCCTTCGCCGCCGCCGATGCCCGCGTGGACGAGGCCGCCATCCAGCCCCTGCCCGCCTCGCGCAAGATCCACGTGCAGGGCTCGCGCGCCGACATCCGCGTGCCCATGCGCGAGATCACCCAGACGGACACGCCGGCGGCCATGGGCGCGGAGCGCAATCCCGCCCTCACGGTGTACGACACCTCGGGCCCCTACACCGACCCCGAGGCGCGCATCGACGTGCGGCGCGGCCTGCCCGCGCTGCGCGCCGCCTGGATCGAGGAACGCGCAGACACCGAGGCGCTGGCGGGACCGAGCTCGGCCTACGGGCGAGAGCGCCTCGCCGACGCCGCGCTGGCGCCGCTGCGCTTCGACCTGGTGCGCACGCCGCGCCGCGCGCGCGCCGGCGGCAACGTCACCCAGATGCACCATGCCCGGCGCGGCATCATCACCCCCGAGATGGAGTTCGTGGCCATCCGGGAGAACTGCCGCCGGGAGGAATGGCTCGCCTCGCTCACGCCGCAGCAGCGGGCGCTGCTGGGGCGGCAGCACCCCGGCCAGTCCTTCGGCGCAGCCATTCCCGCCACCATCACGCCGGAGTTCGTGCGCGACGAGGTCGCGCGCGGGCGCGCCATCATCCCCGCGAACGTCAACCACCCCGAGACCGAGCCGATGATCATCGGCCGCAACTTCCTGGTGAAGATCAACGCCAACATCGGCAACTCGGCCGTCACCTCCTCCATCGGCGAGGAGGTGGAGAAGATGACCTGGGCCATCCGCTGGGGTGCCGACACGGTCATGGACCTCTCCACGGGCAGGCACATCCACGAGACCCGCGAGTGGATCATCCGCAACTCGCCGGTGCCCATCGGCACGGTGCCCATCTACCAGGCGCTGGAGAAGGTCGACGGCAAGGCCGAGGAACTCACCTGGGAGATCTTCCGCGACACGCTCGTCGAGCAGGCCGAGCAGGGCGTGGACTACTTCACCATCCACGCCGGCGTGCGCCTGCCCTTCATCCCCATGACGGCCAAGCGCATGACGGGCATCGTCTCGCGCGGCGGTTCGATCATGGCCAAGTGGTGCCTCGCCCACCACCGCGACTCCTTCCTCTACGAGCGCTTCGAGGACATCTGCCAGATCATGAAGGCCTACGACGTGTCCTTCTCGCTGGGCGACGGCCTGCGGCCAGGCTCGGTGTGGGACGCCAACGACGAGGCCCAGCTCGCGGAGCTGCGCACCCTGGGCGAGCTCACCCAGGTGGCGTGGAAGCACGACTGCCAGGTGATGATCGAGGGGCCCGGCCACGTGCCCATGCAGCTCATCCAGGAGAACATGCGGCTGCAGCTCGAGCAGTGCCACGAGGCGCCCTTCTACACCCTGGGGCCGCTCACCACCGACATCGCGCCCGGCTACGACCACATCACCAGCGCCATCGGCGCGGCCATGATCGGCTGGTTCGGCACGGCCATGCTCTGCTACGTCACG
>CAZXJW010000325.1:0-3741 GCA_964641005.1 uncultured Rhodocyclaceae bacterium | reverse complement strand
TCTCGCTGACCGGCGAGCGCCACGAGGAGCATCCCAACAAGGCGCCCTACAACACCCTGATCCTCATGAACGACCAGGGCGAGATCGTGCAGAAGTACCGCAAGATCATGCCCTGGGTCCCCATCGAAGGGTGGTATCCCGGCAACTGCACCTACGTCTCGGAAGGCCCCAAGGGGCTGAAGGTGTCGCTGATCATCTGCGATGACGGCAACTATCCCGAGATCTGGCGCGACTGCGCCATGAAGGGCGCCGAGCTCATCGTGCGCTGCCAGGGCTACATGTACCCCGCCAAGGACCAGCAGGTGATCATGGCCAAGGCCATGGCCTGGGCGAACAACGTCTACGTGGCGGTTGCCAACGCGTCCGGCTTCGACGGCGTGTATTCCTACTTCGGCCACTCGGCCATCGTCGGCTTCGACGGGCGCACCCTGGGCGAGTGCGGCGAGGAGGACTACGGCATCCAGTACGCCCAGCTCTCCAAGGGCCTGATCCGCGACGCGCGCCGCACCGGCCAGTCGCAGAACCACCTCTTCAAGCTGCTGCACCGCGGCTACACCGGCAAGATCAACTCCCGCGAGGGCGACAAGGGCGTGGCCGCCTGCCCGTACGACTTCTACAAGAAGTGGATCACCGATCCGGAGGGCACCCGCGAGATGGTGGAGGCGATGACCCGCACCACCGTGGGCGTGGAGGAGTGCCCGATTCCCGGCATTCCGAACGCCAAGGAGGCGGTCCACAAGTGATCTTCGCCGCCTGAGGCGGCGCAACGGCCCGGCCGGCGTTCCCGCGAGGGGCGCCGGCTGCGGCGCGCGGGGTCGCTATGATCGCGACTCCCTTCGTCGCCCACGGAACTCCCCATGCTTCGCCTGACTTCCATCGTCGGCTCGGCCACCGAGCCGGCCATCGCCGAGCGTCTCCACGACCTGGCCCACCGCGGTGCCGTGGAGTATGTCACCCTGAGCCGCGCCGATACCGCGCGCCGGCGCCTGCACGTGTTCACCGATCGCGGCACCGAGGCCGCCATCATGCTCGAGCGCAGCGAGCGCCTGGCCAACGGTTCGGTGCTTCGCCTGGACACCGACGGGGCCGTGGTGGTGCGCCTCGAGGAGCCCCAGTGGCTCGCCCTCGAGCCGCGCGACACCGCCGCCGGACTGGAGCTGGGCTACTTCTGCGGCAACATGCACTGGAAGGTGCGCTTCGTGGGCAGCATGCTGCACGTGTCCATGGAGGGCCCTGCCGAGGACTATCTCCACCGCATCGCCCCCCTCACGGGCGACGGGCGGGTGCGGGTGGCCGGCCATGGCTGAACTGGACGCCACCCTGGCCGCGCTCCAGCTCGGCGACAGCTTCTTCCCGAGCGGCGCCAACGCCTTCTCCTGGGGCCTGGAGACGCTGCGCAACGAGCGCCTGCTCGACCGCGCCGGGCTCGAGGCATTCGTGGCCGGCCAGCTCGAGCACCGCTGGGCCGATTTCGACCGGCCTGCCCTGCTGGCCGCCTGGGAGGCGGGCGATCACCTCGAGCGGGTGTACGCCATCGACCGGCTCGTGGATGCGGCGACCCTCGCCCGCGAGGCCCGCGAGGGCGCCCGCCGGGTGGGTGCCGCGCTGCTGAAGGTCCACGAGGAACTCCGCACGCCACAGGCGGCCCGCTATCGCGAGGCCGTGGCCGCGGGCGAGGCGCCGGGCAACCTGGCGGTGGTGCAGGGCTGGGCCGGCCGGGCCTGCGGCCTCGGGCGCGAGGCGGCCGTGGCGCTGTCGGCCCACCAGCTGGTCACCGGCCTCGTGAGCGCCGCGTTGCGCCTGGGCGTGTCCGGCCACGTGGATGCCCAGCGCGTGCTGCTGGGGCGGCGTGCCCAGATCGCGGCGCTGTGCGCGCGGCCCGTGCCGCCCGTGGAGGAGATTTCCAGCAGCGCGCCCATGGCCGAGATCGCCATGATGCGCCACGAGACGGGCTCGGGGCGGCTGTTCGCCAGTTGAGGCCCGTGCGCACCCCGCCTGCCCCGGGCGGCGGTGCGAGTACCTGGCACCGATGTGATGTCTGCAGCGGCGCGGGGCCGGAACAAGGACGACACAGGGAGACGCGACGATGATGTTGACACCCACCGAGCTCGAGCGGCTCACCATCTACACGGCGGCGGAACTGGCGCGAAAGCGCCGGGCCAGGGCCCTGAAGCTCAACCACCCCGAGGCCACGGCCATCATCGCCGACGAGATCCTCGAGGGCGCGCGCGAGGGCAGGTCGGTGGCGGACCTCATCGCCTTCGGTTCTACCCTGCTCACCACGGACGACGTGATGCCGGGCGTGGCCGAGATGATGCCGATCCTGCAGGTGGAGGGCACCTTCCCCGACGGCACGAAGCTCGTGACGGTGCACGATCCCATCCGCCCGGGGCGCAAGCCGGTGGAGGCGATGCCGGTGCCCGGCGAGATCATCCCCGCCGAGGGAGACATCGAGATCAACGCGGGGCGCCGCAAGGCCACGCTGCGCGCGCGCAACACCGGTGACCGGCCCATCCAGATCGGCAGCCACTACCACTTCTTCGAGGCCAACCGTGCGCTCGAGTTCGATCGCGCCCAGGCCTTCGGCATGCACCTCGACATCCCGGCCGGCACCGCCGTGCGTTTCGAGCCCGGGGAGGAGAAGGAGGTCACGCTGGTCCTGTTCGGCGGCACCGGCGAGATCCACGGCCTCAATGGCCTGACCAACGGCTCCACCCGGAGCGACATCGTCAAGGAACAGGCGCTGCAGCTCGCGCGCAGCCGCGGCTACAGGGGGGCTTGAGATGGCCAGGATTTCCAGGAAGGAATACGCGCAGCTCTACGGCCCCACCAAGGGCGACGGTGTCCGGCTGGGCGACACCTCGCTGATCGCCGAGATCGAGCACGACTTCTCCGTGCCGGGCGACGAGTGCCTTCACGGCGGCGGCAAGACGCTGCGCGACGGCCTCGGTCTCGTGCCGGGCTACGACAGCGCCGCCGGCTCGCTCGACATGCTCATCTCCAACGTCGTGGTCATCGACCCCGTCATCGGCATCGTCAAGGGCGACATCGGCATCAAGGACGGGAAGATCGTGGGCATCGGCAAGGCCGGCAATCCGGCCACCATGGACGGTGTCCACCCCGACCTGATCTGTGGCGCCGCGACCACGGTGCGCGATGGCGAAGGGCTCATCGCCACGGCCGGTGGCATCGACCTGCACGTGCACTTCGACTCGGCCCAGCTCGTCGAGCACGCCATCGCCTCGGGGCTCACCACCATGCTCGGCGGCTCGCTCGGGCCGATCACGGTGGGCATCGACTGCGGGGGCGCCTGGAACGTGGGCAAGATGCTGCAGGCGGCCGAGCAGTGGCCCATGAACTTCGGCTTCCTCGGCCGGGGCAACACCTCGAAGCCGCGCTCGATCTACGACCAGATCGCGGGTGGTTGCGTGGGCGTGAAGATCCACGAGGACTGGGGGGCGATGCCCGCGGTGATCGACACCTGCCTGTCGGTCGCGGACGAGCTCGATTTCCAGGTGCAGCTGCACACCGACACCCTCAACGAGTCGGGTTTCCTCGAGGACACGATGGCCGCCATCAAGGGCCGGACCATCCACATGTACCACGTCGAGGGCGCAGGAGGCGGCCATGCGCCGGACATGATCAGCTGCGTGGGGCAGATGAACGTCCTGCCCTCGTCCACCAATCCGACCAACCCCTACACCGTGAACACGTTCGACGAGCACCTCGACATGATCATGG
>CAZXJW010000324.1:1955-3745 GCA_964641005.1 uncultured Rhodocyclaceae bacterium | reverse complement strand
CCCTGGCCGTGCAGCACGGCCAGGTGGCCGTCCTTCCAGAGGCGCTCGAAGCCCACCATGCCCGGGTTGAAGCCGAAGCGTTCGTCGAGCTTGCGCAGCTTCGCCGGGCGGATGCCGATGTTCGGGCGCAGCCGGTAGTAGGCGTCGTCGCCGTAGGGCACCACGGTGTTGAGGCCGTCGTTGCCGCCGGAGAGCTCGAAGACCACGAGGATGCGGTCGTCGGCCTCGGCCGCTGCAGCGGCGCGGGCGATGGTGCCGAGCACGCCGGGCAGGGCGAGTCCGGCGGAAGCCTTGAGGAGGGTGCGGCGGCGGGAATCCATGGCGGGCTCCGGGGCGGGCATCAGCCCAGCTGGTATTCGGGACGGGAGAGGATCACGTGCAGCAGCAGCCGCAGCGGATCCTCGGCCCAGGTCTCTGCGGCGCGCAGGTCGCGGGTGCCCAGTTCCTGTGCCAGGAAACCGGCCATGCGCGTGCGCGTGGCGGCATCGAGCTTCACCGACAGGAAGCGGCCCTCGAAGTAGGCCACCGCGTCCTCGGGCGTGGCGCAGCCCGCGCCGAGCACCATGGCCGTGAGGTCGAGCCGGGCGACGGTGCGCGGGATCGGCTTGACCCGCTCGACCGCCATCTGCCAGCCGCGGTAGCTGCCGTAGCGGGTGTTGAAGTCCTCGTCGCGGTCGCCGGACATGGTGGACATGGCCATCATCTCCTTGCCGCCGTCCATGCCGCCCGGGCGGGTGGCGGCCGTGAGATCCAGGCCGCTGCGCAGGCGCTCGTGGATGTAGCGGATCTCGTAGCCCGCCTGCGCGGCCGGGTAGCGGTCGCCGGGGATGTAGTTGATGTCGGGCAGCATCACGTCCAGGGCGAAGTTGCCGCGCTCGAGCAGCAGCCCCGGCGTGATCCAGGCGCGCCCCTGGGCCCAGCCGGCCACCGTGGGCGGATGCATCAGGCGCTGCCCCAGTGCTGCGGTGGTCTCGTTGAAGTCGGGCACTCCGGGGACGCTCGTGAGCCCGAGCTTGCGGTAGGTGGAGACCACCAGGTCCACCGGGCTCTTGATGCGCGTGCCGGTGGACTCGGGCGCGTGGAAGTCGCGCGACAGGAACAGCGTCTCGAGGAAGGGCGCGATCTCGTAGTTCGTCTCGCGCAGCCGCGCGGCGAGCGCCTTGCGCAGCTGCGGCGAGGGATCCTCGCGCACGAAGAAGCGGTAGAGCTTGGTGGCCAGGAACTCGGGCGTGGCCTCCTGGGCGAGGATGATGTCGATCACCTGCACGCCGTCGAAGGGGCCGCGGCGGCCGAGGAATTCCTTGACGCCATCGTCCACCTTGTCGGCGTTGATGCGGAAGGCGACGCCCTCGAAGTTCCAGCCCGTGAAGGCGCGCGCCGCCTCGCGGATGTCGCGCTCCGAGTAGTGACCCACGCCCATGGTGAACAGCTCCATGATCTCGCGGGCGAAATTCTCGTTGGGGGCGCCCTTGACGTTCACGCCGGCGTCGAGGAAGGCGAGCATGGCCGGGTCCTGCGCCACGGCGATCATGAGGTCGCGGAAGCTGCCCATCCCCTCGCGCTGGAAAAGCTCGAGCTGGATCAGCATCTTGCGGTAGTCGCGGACCTTGTCCTCGTTGACCGCGAAATGGCCGTGCCAGAACAGCGCCATGCGCTCGGCGAGCGGCCGCGGCGAGGTGAGCATGCGGTCGGCCCACCAGTAGGCCACCCGGTCGGTCTCGAGCTTGCTCGCGCGCAGCCAGTAGAAGAACTGGTTCACCACCGGCTGCATGCGGCGGTTGCCGGCGGGC
>CAZXJW010000324.1:0-1945 GCA_964641005.1 uncultured Rhodocyclaceae bacterium | reverse complement strand
CGCCTGGTCGGTGGTGGCGGGGCGGCTCGGCGGGAAGGGGTCGAGTCCCTCCTCGAACACGCCGGAGTGGTCGAAGGGCGGGAGATCCGCCTCCGCCACGCCCTCGAAATACACCAGCCGGCGCACGGCCTGGGCCGGCGTGAGCGCGGCAAGCGCGTCCACCTCGGCGGGCGTGCCTCCGAAGCCGGCGCGCTCCAGGAGGTGGGCGGCGCGGTCGCGGTTCCAGTCCGCGGGTGCGATGGGTGAGAGATCGCCTGCCCACTCCGACGCGAACAGCGGAACCGGGGCGACCATCAGGGAGGCTGCGAGGAGAACGGTGCGAAGGCGCATGGCGATGGAAGGCTCGGGGCTGGGACGGAAGCGAATATACCTGCCGGCGAAGGGGCCTCCATCAGGAATCCCTGAAGGCGTCCCTCATGATTTTCATGAACTGCGGCACCGTGGCGATTGCGGGGCGTTTCGTCCTGGACGGCGCGCGAAGGCACGGCCGCCTCAGGGGTCCCGCAGGCGGATGGAGTGACCCACGTCGGTGACCCAGGCGACGCCGTCGCCCTTCTGGCCGGTGTGGGCGACCCTGTGGATCACGCGCAGCATGGCCTCGGCGTGGGCGTCCTCCACGAGCAGTTCCACCCGCACCTTGCGGCTGAAGTCGAGCAGCTCCTCGCGATGGTTGGCAGGCGGTGCCGGCTCCACGGCGCTGCAGCCCTGGGCTTCGGTCACGGTCATGCCGCGGAAGCCGGGCTCGGCCCGCAGGGCATCGCGCAGCCGGGCCAGGCGCCCGGGCTGGATGACGGCCTTGATCTCCTTCATGCCTCCTTCCTCCGTTCCTCGAACCAGCGGTAGAGGGTCGGCACCACCACCAGGGTGAGCAGCGTGGAAGAGATCAGCCCGCCGATCACCACCACGGCCAGCGGGCGCTGCACCTCGCTGCCCGGGCCGGTGGCGAACAGGAAGGGTATCAGGCCCAGCATGGCCACCGTGGCCGTCATGAGCACCGGCCGGAAGCGTTGCGCGCAGCCCTGCGCGATGGCCTCCTCCTGGGAAAGCCCCTCCTCGCGCAAACCGCGGATGTAGGACACCAGCACCACCCCGTTGAGCACCGCGATGCCCCAGAGCGTGATGAAGCCCACGGAGGCCGGCACGGACAGGTACTCGCCGGTGACGAACAGCGAGAACACCCCGCCGATGGAGGCGAAGGGCAGCACGGTGATGATCAGCGAGGCGAAGCGCAGCGAGTTGAACATCACGAACAGCAGGAAGAAGATCGCCGCCACGGTGACCGGCACGATGATCATCAGCCGCGCCATGGCGCGCTCCATGTTCTCGAACTGGCCGCCCCACACCAGGTAATAACCCTCCGGCAGCTTCACCTCCCGCGCGATGGCCTCCTGGGCCTCGGCCACGTAGCCGCCGATGTCGCGCCCGGCCACGTTCGAGCCCACCACGATGCGCCGCCGGCCGGTCTCGCGGTTGATCTGGGCGGGGCCGTCCAGGATGCTCACGGTGGAGAGGTCGCGCATCGGCACCAGGGCACCGGCCGGGCCCTGCAGCAGCGAGTCCGCGATCACGTCCGGCTGCTCGCGGAACTCCGCCGGGTAGCGCACCACCGCCGGGAAGCGTCGCTCGCCTTCGTAGATCTCGGTGGCGGTGCGCCCGCCCACGGCGGTCTCGATCAGGTCGTGCACGTCGGCGGCGTTCAGGCCGTAGCGCGCCATGGTGCGCCGGCGGATGTCCACCGTGAGGTACTGCTGCCCGGTGAGGCGCTCCACGCGAAGGTCCTGGGTGCCGCGCACCCTGTTGAGCACGCGCGCGATGTCGTCGCCCACGGCCTTGAGGGTCTCGAGGTCGTCGCCGAAGATCTTGATGGCCACCTGCGAGCGCACGCCGGTGACCATCTCGTCCACGCGCTGGGCGATGGGCTGGTGCATGATCAGGCTGATGCCGG
>CAZXJW010000323.1:0-3828 GCA_964641005.1 uncultured Rhodocyclaceae bacterium | reverse complement strand
CCTTGACCAGTTCGCGTTCGCCTTGGAGGACGTGAATCAGGACGTTGCGCTGCCGGCCCACTCCACGATGCGGCGCGCCGCCTGCTCGGCGGTGAGGTTCGTGGTGTCCAGCAGCCGCGCCCCCTCGGCTTGCCGCAGCGGCGCCGCCTTCCTCTGGCTGTCGCGCGCGTCACGGCCCTCGATTTCCTGCAAAAGGGCGGCAAGGGTAACACTCATTCCCTTATCCATCAACTGTTTATGCCGCCGCTCGGCCCGTGCACGGGCGGTGGCCGTGAGGAAGACCTTCACCGACGCGCCGGGAAACACCACGGTGGCCATGTCACGCCCCTCGGCCACCAGGCCCGGCGTGCCCAGGAATGCCCGCTGGCGCCACAGCAGCGCCTCGCGCACCGCCGGCAATGCGGCCACCCGTGACGCCGCGTCCGAGACCTGCTCGTCGCGAATGGCCTCGGTGACGTCTTCACCGCCGAGCGTGACGCGGCCCTCGCCGAAATCGGCGTCGAGCGACTCCGCCAGCGCCGCGAGGCGCGGTTCGTCCGCCAGCCCAGCGCCCGGGCCACCAGCCACGCCACCGTCCCCTTCCCCGACGCGGAGGGTCCGTCGATGGCGATCACGGGCACCGGCGCGGGACGGGTCACGTCGGCGAAACGGTCGAAGTAGTCCGGGAAGGTCTTCGCCACGCAGCCGGGATCGAGGATGCGCACCGGCACGCCGCCGAGGCTGGCCAGCGACAGGCACATGGCCATGCGATGGTCGTCGTAGGTGTGGATGGCCGCGCCGCGCAGCCGCGCGGGCGGGCGCACCAGCAGCTGGTCGGCGTGTTCCTCCACCGTGGCACCCACCTTTCGCAACTCCGCGGCCATGGCCGCGATGCGATCGGTCTCCTTGACGCGCCAGCTGGCGATGTTGCGCAGCCGGCACGGCCCGTCGGCGAACAGCGCCGCCACCGCCAGCGTCATGGCCGCGTCGGGAATGTGGTTCAGGTCCAGGTCGAAGGCCGCGAGCCGCCCCCCGACCGGGGCGGACGCCTCGATCCAGTTGTCGCCCCAGCGGATGCGGGCGCCGAGGCTTTCGAGGGCATCGGCGAAGCGCACGTCCCCCTGGATGCTGGTGCGGCCCACGCCCTCCACCCGCACCGGGCCGCCACCGATGGCACCCGCCGCCAGGAAATAGGAGGCGCCCGAGGCGTCGCCCTCCACGTGCACGACACCAGGACTGCGATATCGCACGCCTTCCGGCAGCTCGAAGCGCGCATAGCCGTCGCGGCGCACCGGGACGCCAAAGCGCGCCAGCGTGTTGAGGGTGATGTCCACGTAGGGCTTCGAGATCAGCTCGCCCTCCACCTCCACGGCCGCGGCACGGCCGGTGAGCGGCAGCGCCATCAGCAGCGCGGACAGGAACTGGCTGGAAACGTCGCCGCGCACCCGCACCACGGGCGGCGGCGTGACGGGCGCGGGGCCGATGAACAGCGGCGGAAAGCCCTCCGCGGCCTCGTAGCGGATGTCCGCGCCCATGGCGCGCAGGGCATCCACCAGGTCGCCGATGGGACGCTCGTGCATGCGCGCCACGCCCCGCAGGCGGTAGCGGCCACCGTTGAGCGCCAGGGCGGCGGTGAGCGGCCGGAACGCCGTGCCCGCGTTGCCCAGGAAGAGATCGGCCTCGGTGGCGGGGAAGCGCCCGCCGCTGCCGTGCACCCGCACGGTCCCCGAGGCGGGCTCACCCTCGACGCGCACGCCCAGCGCGGCCAGCGCCTCGAGCATTCGCGCGGTGTCGTCGGAGTCGAGCAGGTCGCGGATCTCGGTCACGCCCTCGGCCAGCGCGGCCAGCAGCAGCGTGCGGTTCGACAGGCTCTTGGAGCCGGGCAGGCGCACCGTCCCGGCCGCGCCTTCCAGCGGCGGCAGGTCGAGGAAGGGCGGAAAGGCGCCGCTCACCGGTCGCCTCCGCGGATCCAGGACTCGCGCGCATCGCGCGCCTGGGCAAGCAGCGCCTCGAGCGCCTGGCCGTCGCGCGAGGCCACCATGGCGCGCAGGCCCTCCAGCGCATCCTGGTAGCGGTCGATCTCGGCCATCACGGCGCCGCGGTTGGCCACGAAGATGTCGCGCCACATCTCGGGGGAGCTCGAGGCGATGCGCGTGAAGTCGCGGAAACCGCCGGCGGCGAAGCCGAACAGCCGCGCCGCGTCGGGACGCTGGGCGATCATGGCCACCAGCGTGTAGGCAAGCAGGTGCGGCAGGTGGCTCACGGCCGCGAACACCGCGTCATGTTCGGCAGGCGCCATGCGCGAGACGCGTGCGCCGCAGGCGGCCCACAGCGCCTCGGCGCGGTCGGCGCACTCGGCCTGGGTCTCGGGAAGCGGCGTGAGCACCACGTTGCGGCCGTCGAACAGGTCGGCACGCGCCGCCTCCACGCCGGATGCCTCGGCGCCCGCGATGGGGTGGGCTGGAACGAAGCGCGGCAGCGCCCCGCCGAGGCCTTTGCGCGCGGCCGCCTCCACGTCCTGCTTGGTGCTGCCACCGTCGGTGACGAAGGCGCCGGGCGCCAGCGACGCTGCGATGGCGCCGAACACGGACGGGAACTGCCCCACGGGCGTGGCCACCAGCACGGCGTCCGCATCGCGGACGCCCGCCGCCGCGTCGAGGGAGATCTCGTCCACGACGCCCAGGGCGCGAGCGCGCTCGAGATTGGGAAGCCCGCGTCCGATGCCCACCACGCGCCCCACGGCCCCGGCACGCCTGAGCGCGAGCGCGCAGGAGCCGCCGATGAGCCCCACGCCGATGACGGCGAGGCGTTCGAACCGCACGGCGGGCCTCAGCGGTGGGCCGGCGCCCGCACCGACCGCAGCGCGGCGAGGAAGCGCTCGTTCTCGGCAGGCAGGCCCACGCTCACGCGCAGCCACTCGGGCATGGCATAGCCGCCCACGGGACGCACGATGACGCCCTCGCGCAGCAGCGCCTGGAACACCCTGGCCCCCTCGCCCACGCGCACGCACAGGAAATTGCCGCGCGAGCGGATGAAGGGCAACCCCATGCGCGCGAAGCCGCCCTCGAGCTGCGCCATGCCCTCGGCGTTCATGCGGCGGCTGCGCGCCACGTAGTCCGCGTCCTCGAGGCAGGCGATGGCGCCGGCCTGGGCGACGGTGTTGACGTTGAAGGGCTGGCGGATGCGGTTCATGAGGTCGGCCACGTCCGGGTGCGCCAGGGCGAAGCCCACCCGCATGCCGGCCAGGCCGTAGGCCTTGGAGAAGGTGCGCGTGATGACCAGGTTGTCGTGGCGGGCGAGCCAGGGGATCGCCTCGTACCGGTCCGCGTCGGAGAGGTACTCGGTGTAGGCCTCGTCCAGCACCACCACCACCTCGCGCGGCACCCGCGCCAGGAAGGCCTGCAGCGCGGCACCCGTGACGAAGGTCCCGGTGGGATTGTTGGGATTGGCGATGAACACGATGCGCGTGTCGGCCCGCACGGCGGCGGCCATGGCCTCGAGGTCGTGGCCGAAGTCGCGCGCCGGCACCTCGATGGCGGTGGCGCCCACCGACTGCACCGACAGCGGATAGACGGCGAAGGCGTGCTTCGAGAACACGGCGCTCGAGCCCGGCGCGAGGAAGGTTCGCGCGGCCAGTTCCAGCACGTCGTTCGAACCGTTGCCCAGGACGATCCGGGCCATGTCCACGCCGTGGTGGGCGGCGATGGCGCGCTTGAGCTCGAAGCCGTTGGCGTCCGGGTAGCGCGCCAGGTCGGACAGCGCGGCCTGCATGGCGGCGGCGGCCTTCGGGCTGACGCCCAGCGGGTTCTCGTTGGAGGCGAGCTTGACGATGCCGGACTCCTCGAGGCC
>CAZXJW010000322.1:0-3896 GCA_964641005.1 uncultured Rhodocyclaceae bacterium | reverse complement strand
GCCGTAGCGTCTGCAAGCCGGCCCGCCGCAAGCTGCATCACGCGCCAGCTGCAGTAGAAGCCCTGGCAACGGCCCATCATGCAGCGCGTGCGCCGCTTCAGGCCGCCCAGGTCACCGGCAGGCAGCGGGCCCGACAGGGCGGCCTCGATCTCGCGGCGCGTGACCAGTTCGCAGTGGCAGACGATCTCGCCGGGGTCGGGTGCCTGCCATGCCCGCTCGCCGGTTTCGCAGAGATTGGGCACCGGTGTCCACGCAGGCGCGGCGGTTTCGCGCAGCGACCCGAAATGCCGGGCGTACAGGCCGGCCACATGCGAGGCGATGCCCAGGGAGCCGGTGAGCCCGGTGGAGCGGATGCCGGCCACCGTGATCCAGCCGCGGTCGGCGAGCGCCTCGATGCGATAGTCCTTGGTCTCGGTGGCCGGTCGCAGGCCCGCATACACGGCGTTCACGCCGTGGCCCGCGAGCGCGGGTACGAGGCCGCGCGCCTTCTGCACCAGCGCCTCGAGAGTCCCCTGGTCAACCGTGGGCGACTCGCGCTCGTCCACCTCCTCGGCGGTGGGGCCGGCCAGCACGTTGCCATAGGCCGTCCTGCACACCAGCACGCCCTTGGTGCGCTCGGTGGGCACGGGCAGGATGATGGCGTTCACCAGCGGCCAGGCGGTCTTGTCGAACACCACGAACTGGCCCTTGCGCGGCCGGATTGTGAACGGCGGGGTGCGCGCGATGCGCTCCACGTGGTCGCCGTACAGGCCGGCGGCGTTGATCACCACCGGCACGCGCACCTCGCCGAGGCTGGTGGCCAGCACCCAGGCATCGCCCTCGCGCTCGCCACCCTGGACCTCGCAGCCGCGCCGGATGACCGCGCCGTGGGCCAGCGCCTGGTGGGCGTAGGCAAGCGGCGCGGACCAGCCGTCGATGACGTGCTCGCCAGGCACGAGCACTGCGCCGAGGGCACCTGGCGCGAGATGCGGTTCTCGCGCGTAGAGGTCGGGGGGGGCGAGCAGCGTGGCATCGGTGACGCCGTTGCCGTGAGCCTGCGCGAGGATGTGGGGCAGGCGTCCGGCCTCGGCTTCGTTCCAAGCCACGACGATCCCGCCGGTCTCCACCAGCGGCAGGTTCAGGGGCTCGCGGATCCGGAGGTACTCGGCGTAGCCCGCGCGCATGCAGTCCAGCTCCAGACTGCCCGGTGGAGCGTCGAAGCCGGTGTGCAGCAGCGCGCTGTTGCCCTTGCTCGCGCCCGAGAGGATGTCCGGGCCCTTCTCCAGCAGCACCACGGACACCCCGCCCATGGCGAGGCGGCGCAGGATGGCCAGCCCAACCACGCCGCCGCCGATGATGGTCACGTCGAATTCCATGGACGCATCGTACGAAAAAAATGGGCGGGGCCATCGCCCCGCCCGTGTTCACGGTTGCCTGGACAATCCTAGGCGCCCAGCGCCTTCTCCGCCTCCTCGATCTCCTTGCGCCGCTGCGTCAGCATGTCGCCGATGGGCGGACCCTTGAAGCGGCGTGACTCGAATGCCGCCCAGATGATGCCCATGGCCACCAGCATTCCGGCGCTGAGATAGCCCACTTTCTCGTTGGGTGGCTGGATGCCCACCACCACCAGGATCGCCGCGCCGATCACCGCCAGCACCGACACCACCTTGGAAGCCGCGCCGAGGTTGAAGGGACCCTTGTGCGCCCACGTGCCGTTCATCTCGGCCCGCAGGCCCGCGGCGATGGGGAGGATGTAGGAGATGTACAGGAACACCGCGCAGCCGGTGGACAGCACCACGAAGGCATCGCCGTAGAGCGTGGCGATCACCGACAGCACGCCCGCCCACCAGATGGCGTTGGCGGGCGTGCGGTAGCGGCGGCTCACGTGGGCGAGCGACTTCGAGAACGGCAGGCCGCCGTCGCGGGCGAAGGCGTACATCATGCGCGAGGTGGAGGTGAGGCCTGCCAGCGCGCAGATGTAGTTGGCCACCACGATGCCGATGATCAGGATGTCCTTGAACACCTTGGGCATGGCCGACTCGTTCATCAGCCACGGGAAGGCGTTCCAGCCCTGCTTCGCACCCTCCTCGACGCTGGGCATGGCCAGGATGAAGGCGCACAGCATCACGTAGCCGAACAGGAAGGACCAGAACACCGAGTGGATCATGCCGCGCGGCGCCTCGCGGGCGGCGTTGCGCGTCTCCTCCGCGGTGTGGGCCGACGCGTCGAAGCCCGTCACCGTGTACACCCCCTGCAGCAGGCCGAGCATGAACACCGCCATCGTGCTCTGCATCGCCGTGGGCCAGACGCTGCCGCCGGCCTCTCCGGAGAAGTTGGAGAAGGTGAACAGGCGGCCGAAGTCCAGCGAAGGTGCATAGGCGAGCAGGCCCAGGGTGAGCAGCACCGCCACCACGAAGATCAGGTAGCCGCTGAAGTCGGTGAGGATAGTGGTGGCGCGGATGCCCACGTGGTTGAGGATCGCCTGGGTGAGGGTTAGCCCGGCGATGAACAGCGTCTGGATCCACCAGCCCGAGTCGAACGCTCCCTCGGTCACCCAGCCCATGGCCTTGATGTCCAGGCCCAGCACCTCGCCGAGGAACAGGTCGCGGAACAGCAGGAACACGCCGAAGTTCACCGACGACACCACGAACAGCAGGCCGAGCAGGTTGAACCACGCCGCCACCCAGCCGTAGCCGCGCCCGCCCAGCAGGGAGGACCAGTGGTAGATGCCCCCCGCGGTGGGATAGGACGAGGCGATCTGTCCCATGGCCGCGGCCACCAGCAGGGCGAACAGGCAGGCGAGCGGCCAGCCGAAGCCCACGCTCGCTCCGCCGGCGGCGCTGAGCGACAGCGGGAAGGCCGTGATGCCACCCGCCAGGATGCAGATGATCGAGAACGAGATCGCGAAGTTCTGGAACGCGCCCATTCGCCGCGACAGCTCCTGGGCGTAGCCCATGCTGTGCAGCTGCTTCACGTCGTCGGAGTAGGCTTCGCTCTGTTCGTAGTCCTTCTTGGACATGGAGTCTCCCTCGGTTCGTGTGGTGCGGGACGGTTCGCGGCCGGATGGCTGCTTCCTTCCTCGCGGTGTCCGGCCCAGAGGCGGGGTGGCCGGATTGCGGCGCTATGACGCAGGGATAATGCCCGGCGGGTGTGCGACGGGTAAAGCTGCGTCGCATCAAGGGGTTTTCCCGTGGGGCCCGCCTCGCCAGTCCGCCTGGACGCACCGGGGGACGGCGGCTCGCGATCCCGGGTGCACGACGCTGGTGCGGCCGCCCCGCGGACGCGGTCCTCCAGCGGGGGGCGGGACCGGACCCATGGCCCGAAACTCACAGCCGAGCACCGGGTTCGTGCAGTGAAAATGGCCGAACAATTCTCCCAATCCCGGGGACTTTTCTGCTAGAAAGCACCTGCGAGCGGTCCCCGATCCGCCGCCCACGAGAAAGACAACGGCGCCATCCCGGCGGCCGGAGGCGGGAGACCCATGGCGACCACTACCGGCACCCCCGGAAACGACACCCTTTCCGGAACTTCCGGCGCCGACACGCTCAGCGGCGTCGCCGGAAACGACCTGCTGTCGGGGCTGGGCGGCAACGACCTGCTGCTCGGCGGCGATGGACTCGACACCCTGGATGGCGGCGAGGGCGACGACACCCTCGATGGCGGCCTTCTGGCCGACTCGATCCTGGGCGGCGCCGGCGACGACCGGCTGGTGGGCGGGACGGGGTCCGACACCCTGCGGGGCGGCACGGGCCGCGACACCCTGGTGGGCGGCGCCGATTCCGACAACATGGATGGCGCGGCGGGCGACGACGTCTACGTGGTCGATTCCCTGTCCGACGTGGTGGTGGATTCCGGCATCGGCGGTGCCGATGGCATCGCCGTGGTGCTCGGCAACGCCGGCGCCACGCCCATCCTGC
>CAZXJW010000321.1:0-3931 GCA_964641005.1 uncultured Rhodocyclaceae bacterium | reverse complement strand
GCACCAAGATCTTCTCGGTGTCCGGCGACGTGGAGCGGCCCGGCAACTACGAGGTCCGCATGGGCACGCCGTTCGCGAAGCTGCTCGAGATGGCCGGCGGCATGCGCGGCGGCCGGCGCCTCAAGGCCGTGATCCCGGGTGGTTCCTCCATGCCCGTGCTGCCCGCCGACGTCATGATGGCCACGGACATGGACTACGACTCCATCGCCAAGGCCGGCTCCATGCTGGGTTCGGGCGCGGTGATCGTCATGGACGAGACCCGCTGCATGGTGCGCTGCCTGGAGCGGCTGTCCTACTTCTACTACGAGGAGTCCTGCGGCCAGTGCACGCCCTGCCGCGAGGGCACGGGCTGGCTGTACCGCATGGTCCACCGCATCGAGCACGGCCAGGGCCGTCCCGAGGACCTCGACCTGCTCAATTCCGTGGCCGACAACATCCAGGGCCGCACCATCTGTGCCCTGGGCGATGCGGCCGCCATGCCGGTGCGCGCCTTCATCAAGCACTTCCGCGACGAGTTCCAGCACCACATCGACCACAAGCGCTGCCTGGTGGGCGGCGCGGCGCTGGCCCAGGCGGCGTGAGGGCAGGGCGGCCATGAGCGAGAAGAAGATGATCAACCTCGAGGTCAACGGCCAGCCGGTGGCCGTGCCCGAGGGCTCCATGGTGATGGCCGCCACCAACGCGCTGGGCGTGTACGTGCCGCACTTCTGCTGGCACAAGAAGCTCACCATCGCCGCCAACTGCCGCATGTGCCTGGTGCAGGTGGAGAAGGCGCCCAAGCCCCTGCCTGCCTGCGCCACGCCCGTCACCGAGGGCATGAAGGTCTTCACCCACTCCGAGCAGGCGGTGAAGGCGCAGAAGGGCGTGATGGAGTTCCTGCTCATCAACCACCCGCTGGACTGCCCCATCTGCGACCAGGGCGGCGAGTGCCAGCTGCAGGACCTCGCCGTGGGCTACGGCGGCTCGGCCTCGCGCTACCAGGAGCCCAAGCGCGTGGTGGCCTCGAAGGACATCGGCCCGCTGGTGGCGGCCGAGGAGATGTCGCGCTGCATCCACTGCACCCGCTGCGTGCGCTTCGGCCAGGAGATCGCCGGGGTCATGGAACTGGGCATGGCGGGCCGCGGCGAGCACTCCGAGATCCTGTCCTTCGTGGGCCGCACCGTGGATTCCGAGCTCTCGGGCAACATGATCGACCTCTGTCCGGTGGGCGCGCTCACCTCACGGCCGTTCCGCTACACCGCGCGCACCTGGGAACTGGCGCGGCGGCGCAGCGTGAGCCCGCATTGCGGCCTGGGCTCGAACCTGGTGCTGCAGGTGAAGGGCAACCGCGTCATGCGCGCGCTGCCGGCCGAGAACGAGGCCGTGAACGAGTGCTGGCTGTCCGACAAGGACCGCTATTCCTACCAGGGCCTGAACGGCCCTGACCGCCTCGTGCGACCGCTCGTGCGCCGCGACGGTGGCTGGGTGGAGACCGACTGGCCCGCCGCCCTGGAGGCGGTGGTGCAGGGCCTCTCGAAGGTGCGCGCGGCGGGCTCCGCCGCGGACATCGGCATCCTGGCGAGCCCGCACGCCACGCTCGAGGAACTGCACCTCGCCGCGCGCCTCGGCGCCGGCCTGGGCACGCCGAACGTGGACTTCCGCCTGCGCCGCACCGACGCGTCCCTCGACGCCGGTCGCCGCGGCGCGCCCTGGCTGGGCATGCCGGTGGCCGCGCTCAACGACCTGAAGCGCGTGCTGGTGGTGGGCTCCAACCTGCGCAAGGACCACCCGCTGCTGGCCCAGCGCCTGCGCCAGGCCGCCAAGGCCGGCGCGCGGGTGAGCCTGCTCACCGCCTTCGCCGACGACCCGCTCATCGGCGGGGCGCGCGTGGAGGTCGTGCGTCCCTCCGAGCTGCCGCGCCGGCTGGCCGCCGTGCTGGCCGCGGCACTGAAGCTCTCGGGCGCGAGCGCCGAGCCCGCCGTCTCTGCGCTGCTCGCGGGCGTCACCCCCGGCGAGGCCGACGAGGCACTCGCCCGCCGCCTCTGCGAGGGCGAGGGCCCGGCCGCCGTCTTCCTGGGCAACGCCGCGCAGCACCATCCCCACGCCGCCGTGCTCGACGCGCTCGGGCAGGCGCTGGCGCGAGTCACCGGCGCCGGCTTCGGCTTCCTGGGCGAGGCCGCCAACAGCGTGGGCGGCCATCTCGCCGGCGCCGTGCCCGCGCCCGGCGGGCTCGACGCCGCCGGCATGATCGCCGCGCCGCGCAAGGCCTACCTCCTGCTGGGCGCCGAGCCCGAGCTAGACCTCGCCGACGGCCACGCCGCGCTGGCCGCGCTGCGCGCCGCGCAGTTCGTGGTGGCGCTCTCGCCCTTCCAGCACCGCGCCACCGAGTACGCCCACGTGATCCTGCCCGTGGCGCCCTTCACCGAGACCGCGGGCACCTTCGTGAGCACCGAGGGCCGGGTGCAGTCCTTCAAGGGCGTGGTGGCACCGCTGGGCGAGACCCGTCCCGCCTGGAAGGTGCTGCGCGTGCTGGGCAACCTGCTGGGCCTCGCGGGCTTCGAGTTCGACTCCGCCGAGCAGGTGCGCGACGCGGTGCTCGGCGCCGGCGTCACGGACGTCTCCGCGAAGCTCGACAACACCCCCGCCGCCGCGCCCGCCGCGACCCTGCCGGCGCCGCTCGCGGGCCTGGAGCGCGTGGGCGACGTGCCCATCCACTTCGCCGATCCGCTGGTGCGCCGTGCGCCCGCGCTGCAGCACACGTCCGATGCCGCCGTGCCCGTGGCCGCCATGCATGGCTCCACGCTGGCCGCGCAGGGTCTGGAGCCTGGCGCCGCGGTGACGGTGCGCCAGGGCGCGGCCAGCGCCACGCTCTACGCCGCCCGCGACGACCGGCTCGCGCCGGGCTGCGTGCGCCTGTCCGCCGGTCATCCCCTCACCGCCACGCTCGGCGCGCTCGGCGGCGCCGTGGATGTGGAGCGCGCGGCACAGCCCGCCCGCGCCAGCGCCTGAGCCGCCCGGGGCCATGGACTTCCTCCAGCAGCTGCTCGGACCCGCCTGGCCCCTGGTGTGGACCGCCGCCAAGATCGTGGCCATCGTGCTGCCCCTCATGGGCGCCGTGGCCTACCTCACGCTCGCCGAGCGCAAGGTGATCGGCTACATCCAGGTGCGCCTGGGGCCCAACCGCGTGGGGCCGAAGGGCCTGCTCCAACCCATCGCCGACGCGCTCAAGCTGCTCACCAAGGAGATCATCGTCCCGGCAGGGGCGAACCGCTTCCTGTTCCTGCTCGCGCCCGTGATCTCCATCATGGCGGCGCTCGCGGCCTGGGCCGTGGTGCCCTTCGACGCCCACCTGGTGCTGGCCGACGTGAATGCCGGCCTGCTCTACGTGCTGGCCATCACCTCCATGGGCGTGTACGGCGTGATCATCGCCGGCTGGGCCTCGAACTCGAAGTACGCCTTCCTCGGCAGCCTGCGCTCGGCAGCCCAGATCGTGTCCTACGAGATCGCCATGGGCTTCGCGCTGGTGGGGGTGCTGATGATCGCCAACAGCCTCAACCTGGGCGACATCGTGCGCAGCCAGGAGGGCCGCCTCGGGCTGCTGTCCTGGAACTGGATCCCCCTGTTCCCCATGTTCGTGGTGTACGTGATCTCGGCGGTGGCCGAGACCAACCGCGCACCCTTCGACGTGGCCGAGGGCGAATCGGAGATCGTGGCCGGCTTCCACGTGGAGTACTCGGGGATGGCCTTCGCCATCTTCTTCCTGGCCGAATACGCCAACATGATCCTGGTGTCCACGCTGGCGGCCGTGATGTTCCTGGGCGGCTGGCTCTCGCCCATCCCGGGCCTGCCCGGCGGCATCCACTGGCTGCTGCTCAAGGTGGCCTTCGGGCTGTTCTTCTTCCTGTGGTTCCGCGCCACCTTCCCGCGCTACCGCTACGACCAGATCATGCGC
>CAZXJW010000320.1:3689-3932 GCA_964641005.1 uncultured Rhodocyclaceae bacterium | reverse complement strand
CCCGAACTCCGTGCGCATCCCCGTCGCCACCACCACCCCGAGCCCCCGCCCATAGGTGACCAGCGTCCCCTTGTGCGCGATGTTGCGCCGGTCCCCGACCGGCACGTCCACCGAGTCCAGCGCCGCCGTCGACTTGTCGACCGGCACCGACTCCCCCGTGAGCGCCGCCTCGTCGATCCGCAGGCTCGCCGACTCCACCAGCCGCAGGTCCGCCGGCACGATCCGCCCCGCCTCGAGCAGCAC
>CAZXJW010000320.1:0-3679 GCA_964641005.1 uncultured Rhodocyclaceae bacterium | reverse complement strand
CCTTCAACGCCCGCCTCGCCCGCGCCGCCCGCCACTCCTGCGCGAACCCCAACCCCGCGTTCAGCAGCACGATCGCGACGATCACCAGCGTGTCCGTGAGATCCCCGATCACCCCCGACACCACCGCCGCCGCGAGCAGCACCACGATCATGAAGTCCGCGAACTGCGCCAGGAACAGCGCCAGCGGCGCACGCGGCGGCGCCTCGTCGAGCAGGTTCGGCCCATGCACCGCCTGCCGTCGTCGCACCTCGTCGTGCGAGAGCCCCGCCGCCGAGGTGCGCAGCAGCGCCAGCACCTCGTCGACCGGACGATGGTGATGATGAGGATGATCGGGAGAAGGGCCAGGAGGAGCCGGGGTAGCCCGCCGACGAGAGTCCGACGGACCACGGTCCGAGCGACGAGGGGCCGGCGCACGCGGGTCCGGCGGGCCAGAACCCGACCGTCGAGAGCGCGGCAAGTCGGAAGTCTCGGACATCAGGCGAGCCCAGCCACCCTCCAACGGGCCACGACCCGGCCCCGGCCCACCCACACTAACCGGCCCGAAGCGCCCCCGGCAGTGGCAAAAGCCCTGACCCGCTCCGCGCTCAGCGCACCTTGCTGAGCCGCGCCGCCATCCGCGTCATCCAGCCCGGCCCCGTCGCCCGCCATTTCTCGATGACGTCGGCGGGCAGGCGGATCGTGATCTGCTTGCGCGGATTGGGCGAAACCGGACGCCCACCGCGCTTCACGACGGCACGGCGCCACATCTCCTCGGTCCACTCCGGAGCTTCTTCGTATTCCTCCGGCTGGATGACATGGGCATCAAGCCGAGCCAGATCCGATCCCAATCGCGCGCGCGAAGCGCGCTTTCTACCGGGCATTGGCCTTCCTCATCGTAAAGACGTGCCGACAATCGCCACGCGGGGTGTAGCCCACCATCACGAGACGCCCATGCAGGTGGCCGAAACAGAGGATGCGCGTCTCGCCGTAATCCTCGCGCAGGTCCTCGGTCTCGATCGTCGTCGAAGCGAACACCTGGACCGCGTCTTCGAAGTCCAGGCAGCGAACCCTCAGCGTCCAGTCGCGCTTGGCCGGATCGTAGGAGATGCGCATGGTTATTGTAGGTACGAGAACCGCGCATGGCAATGCAGAGCCATGCCGCGCCTTGCGCTGCCACGGCCGTGGCGGACCGACACCTTCACCCGAGCAACCGGTCGATCGGACTGATCGTCCCCGACCCCACGCGCCCCACGACGTGCGTGTAGATCATCGTGGTCGAGACATCGTTGTGCCCCAGCAGCTCCTGGATCGTGCGGATGTCCGCCCCCGACTGCAGCAGGTGCGTGGCGAAGGAGTGGCGCAGCGTGTGCGGCGTCGCCGGCTTGTCGATGCCCGCCTTGCGCAGCGCCGACTTGAACCCCCGCTGCAGCCGCGCGAGGTCCGCGTGGTGCCGCACCGGCGCGCGCGAGTAGACGTCGCGACAGAAGTCCTCCGCCGGGAACAGCCAGAACCAGCCGAAGTCCGTCGGCGCCTGCGGATACTTGCGCGCCAGCGCGAACGGCAACGACACCCCACCACGCCCCTCCGCCCGGTCCTGCTCCCAGCGCGTGCGCGAACGCTGCCGCTGCGCCTCGAGAAGCGGCACCAGCCGGTCCCCCACCATCACCGTCCGATCCTTCTGCCCCTTGCCCCCACGCACCATCAGCGAGCGCTTGTCGAGGTCCAGATCCTGAATGCGGATGCCGACGACCTCGCTGACCCGCAGCCCCGAGCCATACATCAGCGCGGCCTGCAGCCACAGCTCCCCATCGAGCTGCGCCAGCAGCCGCTGCACCTCGAGTGACGAGAGCACCACCGGCAGGCGCTCCGGCTTCTTCGCCCGCGTGACGTTGTCGAGCCACGGCACCGTGCCCCGCTGGCCCTCCGACTCCAGCAGCACGTCGCGGTAGAGGAAGAGGAGGGCGCTCAAGGCCTGGTTCTGCGTCGCCGCCGAAACCTTCGACCGGGTGGCGAGCGAGGAGAGGAACGCCTCCAGCTCCTCGCGCCCGAGCTCCTTCGGATGCCGCCGCCCATGGAAGAGGATGTAGCGCCGGATCCAGTGCAGGTAGGCCTTCTCGGTGCGCAGCGAGTAGTGACGCGCGCGGATCCGGTCGCGCACGCGGTGCATCAGACGGTCCGCAGCCGTCGTGTTCTGTCGCCGCGCCAAAGCCGTGCCCCTGAGGGGCAACGTCGCGCCTGCGCTCTCGCCAGGGCCTGTTCGCGGGCCCTGCGACCCGTCCCGCCCGTCGTCGTGTCCTGAACGCTCCATGGGCGCATTGCAGCGCCGTGAGCCATCGCTTGCCAGCCGATTATCTGGCGCGTTCGTCCAGAACCACGACCGCAGCAAACCCGGCGGACAGCGCAGCCAGATACCGGCCAGATGGGTCAGGCCGAATCCAAGTCGGGCGGCACACGGACGAGCCGCGGGCACTCTCCCTGCCCATGCACCGGGGCTGCTCTCGGCGGCAACGAAGCGCCCGCACGGTCATCAACCTCAACGACTCACGCCGCATCCACCGGTCGGGAGGTCAAGAGGTCACAACGTCCCAGCGGGCGCAATTGTCCGGCCCGGAGCGTAGCGACCGCCTGCGTCGTACCGCGACCCGTGACGAACTCGACTTCGAAAGCCTCGCCGTCAGGGTACACGGCGACGATCGTGCCCACGTCACCTGCCTTCAGCCCATGCGCGGGAAGATCCACCGTCAGGGCAACCAGATCAAGTTCGACGAGAGACATTCTGACTATCCCTCCGGGAAAACAGTGACCAGACGCGGAACGTCTTCTTCATGGAGAACGATCCACACCGAAACCACCCTCGCTCTGCGCCCCGACGGTCCCTCAAGCCATCCACGGACCTGATACTTGCGACCGTACCTCGTCTCCTCCGAGGATGCCACCGGACAGGCCAGCAAGCGAAGGAGGGCGGTCGCGAAAACACCTACATCGGAGCGACTGAAGCCCAGCGCCATAAAGAACCGCGCTTTTCCGCGACCCACCGGATGCTCGGTGGAAAGGAGGTAGTCATGGAGCTTCGAAACCGGAACGATCGCAGCGTGAGGGTTCGGGACGAACACGAGGTTAACTTAAGTGATGACGAACCCCGCTGACTCGCCCGTAAACTGCCGCGAATCGCCTGAAATCGGCAGGCGCAAAGTCGCGCCTCGCCGTCACGTTGCCGACCCGCCTCCAGCGCGCTCTGGCTCCGAGCCCTCCGAGTCACAGTCGCAATGACCTGCTCGAGCGGCGCCAAGAGGTCCGCTGCTCCCCGCCGAGTCGAAATCGCAACGTTGCAGCTACGTCCAGATCAGCCACCCCTATACTGCGGCCGGCCAGCGCGCCACCCATTCAGCCTCCCCTGTTCCCGCCGCCGCGGCGATCTTGGCGGCTCTTGTTGCGGAGACTAAGGAAACGTATATCCCATCAGCGCGAGTCGCACTTCTGGAAATCACTTCAGGCGTTTCAATGACATGCCGCCTTCCACCTGGGATATACAGCAGATAACATCAAAATAGAAACGACAGTTATGCTCCCCAATAGGTGTTAGCCCGCGGATAAGAGGTGCCTTGATGCCTCTGCAGCCAAGCCACAGCGCAGCCGAAGACTCTATCGACCGCGGCTCCGGCGCGCTGCGTTGCTTCGTTCTCGGTGGTGCCATCCTGGC
>CAZXJW010000319.1:0-3943 GCA_964641005.1 uncultured Rhodocyclaceae bacterium | reverse complement strand
AAGAACTGCGTTCAGTTCTTGGGAAGCTTTCGTTCTACCATTGAACTACACCCGCGCGGCAGAAGGATTCTACGATGATTCCGGGCGGGGCAAACCACGTAGAATCCCGCGGCGAAGTCCCCTGCCGTTCCGACACAAGAACAGAAACAGCCCCCAGCAGCCCATGACCGCACGCGCTTCGGTGGCGATCGCCATTTCCGTCGTTCTGCTGGCCGGCTGCCAGATGCCCCGCAAGCAGGTCGACCCCGCCCCCCCGCCGGAGCCTGCGCGGGTCGCGGCCGAACCCGAGGCCCCCAGGCCAGCGCCCGTGCCCGATGGCCCGACGCCGGGCACGCCAGCTGCGAAGGCGCAGGCGCAGCAGCTCTTCCGCCAGTCCGCGGAGGCCCTCAACGAGGGCAACGAGGAAGCTGCGCGCCGCGACATCGCCGAAGGCCAGCGCCTCGACCCCGACAGCAAGCTCGGCCAGTGCCTCGCACGGGGCGTGTCGGTCGATCCCGAGAAGACCCTGGGGCGGGCGTCCACCCGCTACACGGTGCGACCCAACGAGACGCTCGGAAAGATCGCCCAGCGGGCGCTCGGGGACGGCTGCGAGTTCTACCTGCTGGCGCGCTACAACGGCATCAAGGTCCCGCGGCAACTTGCCGGCGGGCAGGTGATCCGCATCCCGGGCAGGACACCGCTCGCGCCGCCGCCCGAGGCGGCGAAGGCGGACGCCACGCCGGTCGCGCTGCCGGAAGCAGCTGCCGCGGATGCCGCCGCGCAGAAGGCGGCCCTGTCCCCGCAGGCACTCAAGGCGCAGGTCGACAGGCATCACCGCGATGCCCAGGCGGCCTTCCGGCGCCAGGACCTCGCCACGGCCATCCGCGAATGGGATGCCGTGCTCGCACTCGATCCCGCCAACGACCTGGCGCGTGCGCGCCGCCAGGAAGCCATCGAGCTCGACCGCCGCATCCGCCAGGTGAAGTAGGCGGAGATACGCTCTAGCGCCTCTGCGCGGGTCCGTCGTCGGTGGCGGGATCGTAGGGCGCCTGCTGCCCGGGGGGCGGATAGGGCACCCGCGGCGGCCGGTTTAGCCACGCGCGCGTAACGCGCTCTGCCTCGAGCGCGCGCAGGCCCTCGATGGCGGTGGCATTGTCCGGGTCCGCGGCCAGCGCCTTGAGATAGGCGAGGCTCGCCTGTTCGGGATTGCGCCGCGTGCGCGCGGCCTGAGCGGCGCGCAGGTGGTTGGCTGCCGCCGTCGCGGCGGCCCGGCGCGCGGCATCGAGCTCGCGCCGATGTTCCTCCGAGTCCGGGCGCAGCAGCACCAGGATCTCCCGCCGCAACACCGCGTCGGCCCAGCGGCCGCCGGCCGCGTCGGCCTCGGCCCGCGCGCGCAACTCGTTCTCCAGCGCCTGGGCACGCCCGGTCGCCGCCGGCACGGCGACCGGCGCTCGCGGTGACGGCGGCTGGGGTGCGGACGCGGGACCCGTGGCCGCACAGCCAGCCGCGAGTGCCGCCGCCAGGGCGGCGAGACCGGCGCGCAGGCTCACCGGAGATCCGCCTCGCGCACGCCCTGCAGCGCGGCCTGGAAGGCGGTCATGTCGTGGTCGCCGAACACCATGGTCCGCCGCAGCATGAGCGGATGGGCATAGAAGGCGTTGCCGCCCGGGTTGACGGTGAGTCCGAGCCGGAAGCCGCCCCTGGCGAGCGCATCGAGCGTCGCCTGGCTGGCGTCGCCGAAGGGATAGGCGAAGTGCACGGGCTTCACCTGGAGGTTGCGCTGGATCACGTCGCGCGAGCCACGCACCTCACCGTCCAGTCGGCTGCGGTACTGGCGCTCGCTCTCGTCCGGAAGCCGCACCGACAGGTTGGCGTGGGTGCGGGAATGGGACTGGAAGTCCACCAGTCCCGAGGCCGCCATCTCGCGGATCTGCGCCCAGCCGAGCGCCTCCTTCGCGCCGAGGAAGTCCGTGTAGAGGAAGAAGGTGGACGGGTAACCGTACTTCACCAGCAGCGGAAAGGCGTGCTGGTAGCCGGACACGTGGCCGTCGTCGAAGGTGATCACCACGGAACGGCGCGGCAGCGCGCGGCGCCCCTCGAGGAACTCGGCGAACTCGGACAGGCGGATCACGGTGTAGTCGTTGCGCCTGAGGTGCTCGAGCTGGGTCTCGAACTGCTCGGGGGTGATGACCATCTTCCCGGGTCGCGCGCCGAGGCGGTGGTAGGCGAGGATCGGCACCGTCTGCACGCCGTCGGCACGCACGCCCCTCGGGTTGGGCGGCTGCAGCGCGATCACCAGCGCACGCCCCGGGTCGGGCTCGGAGAGACCGTTGAACTCGGCGATCTCCCAGGCGCGCCCTTCCGAACCGAGGAAGCGTGCGGCCAGCCCCGCGAGCGTGTCGTCGCGGCGCGGCACGTAGATCACGAAGCGCTCGCTGGCCGCGATCACGCCGTCGCCCGCCGGTGCGCTCGGCGGCGCGGCGGTCTCCGCGCGGGTGTCGGGTCGCGGCGCCGTCGCGCAGCCCGCCAGGATCGCGAGCGCACCCACCCCGGCGGCCGCGAGCCGCCGCGCCGCTGCGGCGCTCACGGCGTCTTCTCTCCGGGAGCCCCCTGGGACGGCGGCGCACCCGCGGTGCCACGCTCGAGGCGCTCGGCCATGGTGTCGAAGGCGGCGAACACCTGGCCGAACTCGTCGTCGCGCCGCTCGGCGATGCGGTAGCCGAACCGGCCCTGCGCGATCTCCTCGAGCGACTCGCGCAGCAGCCGCAGCGGCCGCGCATAGCGCTCCACCAGCAGGTAGGTGGCGAGCCCGACGGTGGCGGCGGTCACGAGCAGCAGCAGCCCCAGCATCAGCACGCTCTGCCGGATCGCCGCCGACAGCGGCTCGGCAGGCAGCGTGACCAGCACCTCGCCCAGCGTCTTGCCCTGGAAGGTGACGGGCGCCTCGAAGGCGAACACGGCCGGCCGGCCAGCCTCGACGCGCCGGACCGCCACGCCCGGCGGCGCGACGCCCACGGACTCGCCGGCGAGCCGCACCAACGGCTTGCCCACGGCGGCCGCATCGCTGCTCACGCGCACCACGCCTTCGCGATCCGAGAGTGTGATCGACTCCACGTCCAGGGCGCGGGCGACCTCCTGCACGAACACGTCGATGCCAACCCAGTCCTCGGAGAGCGTGGGCGCGGCATTCTCCGCCGCGATCAGCCGCGTGAGGGAGGCGCCCTGGTCCACCGACTGCTTGAGCATGGTCTGGTACTGGCGGTGCGTCACGAGCGCGGAGGTGGCGGCCATGGTCACGGCCACGAGACCGGCCATTGCCAGCGCGAGCCTGAGCTTGAGCGGGACTGCGCGCGGGCGGCCGTCGCGGCCGGCATCCGCCTCGAGTTCGCGCCACACCCGCGCCAGCGCATCGGCCAGTTCCCGGCCGCTCTGGTAGCGCTTCTCGGGCGCCTTCTGCAGGCAGCGCTCCACCACCCGCCGCAACGGCGCCGGGATGTCGGCGCGCAGCTGCGCCATGGAGGCGGGCTCGTCCTTCGCGATGCGCATCACCAGCGTGACCATGCTCTCGGCCTCGAAGGGTCGCCGGCCGGTGAGCAGTTCGTACAGCACCACGCCCACGGAGAACAGGTCGGCGCGGCCATCCACCTTGCCGCCCATGGCCTGCTCGGGCGACATGTAGTGCGGCGTGCCGATGATGGTGCCGGCACGGGTCTTGTCCGCGTCGGCCATGGATTCCATGTGCGCGATGCCGAAGTCGGCGATCTTCACCGTGCGGCCATCGCCCACCCGGAGGATGTTCCCGGGCTTGATGTCACGGTGGAAGACGCCCTTCGAGTGGGCGTAGTCGAGCGCGTTGGCGAGCTGGATGCCGATCTGCAGCACCTCGCCCACCGGCAGCCCGCGACCCGGCTCGAGAATGCTGTCCAGCGGTCCGCCGGACAGCAGTTCCATGGCGATGTAGGGC
>CAZXJW010000318.1:0-3958 GCA_964641005.1 uncultured Rhodocyclaceae bacterium | reverse complement strand
CCCTCGGTGCAACGGGCCGTGATCAGCCCTTCCCGGGCATGGCCGAGGAGTGGTGGCTGGTGATCAGCCACTGCGAGCCGTCCCAGCGACAGGTGCAGGTGTAGCGCGCCTGGACCTTGCGGCCGTCGCCCAGGGTGAAGGTGTAGATGCCCGCGTCCAGGGCGGTGTCGCAGGCCACCTGGATGGCGCGCACGTCGATCCGGCCCTGGGGCTGGAGCTTGAGGAACATCCCGAAGTAGTCGAGCTTCTCCGCAGGCGTCAGGCGCGGCTTGTCGGACACGGTGGGCAGCAGGATGGACTCGGTGGCGTAATTGGCCACCACCCGTGCCGGCTCGCCGGTGGCCAGCGTGGCGTTCCAGCGGTCGAACAGCGCCGCGATCCCGGCGTCGGTGGTGGCTCGGCACTCCTCGGTGCGGTTGTGGATGGTGCCGCCACCACCGAGAACCGCGGTTGCGAAGGCGAGACGGGAGACGAGGTTCATGGGGTTCTCCTGGTCGTTTTCGGGGGCTTTTCGCGCGCTGCCCGGCAGGGGGCCGCCAGCGCGGGGCGGATTCTGGGTTCGCACCGCCCTTGCTTCCAGTTCAACTATTGAATCCTTCCGTTCGCTTTGGTAAATGGATGTCATGGCCGTCCTGAACTTCCATCACCTGCGCTACTTCTGGGCCATCGCCCACGAGCGCAGCCTCACCCGTGCCGCGGAGCGGCTGCACGTGTCGCAGTCCGCCCTGTCGGTCCAGCTGCGCCAGCTCGAGGAGCGCCTGGGCCATCCGCTGTTCGAGCGCGGCAACCGCCGCCTCACCCTCACCGAGGCCGGCCGCATCGCGCTTGACTACGCCGACACCATCTTCCGCACCGGCGACGAACTGGTGAGCACGCTCAAGGGCACCGCGGCCTCGGGGCGCGCGGCCCTGCGGGTGGGGGCGGTGGCCACGCTGTCGCGCAACTTCCAGCTCGAGTGGCTGCGCCCGTTGCTGGCGCGCGACGACGTGGAGGTGGTGATCCGCTCGGGCAGCCTTCGCGAACTGCTCGCCCAGCTATCGGCCCATACGCTGGACGTGGTGCTGTCCAACAGCGCGGTGCCGCGCGATGCCGGCAACCCCTGGCACAGCCACCTCGTGGGCGAGCAGCCCGTGAGCCTGGTGGGCCGGCCGGTGCGCGGCGGCCGCAGGCTGCGCTTTCCCGATGACCTGCGCACCGTGCCCGTGGTCCTGCCCAGCACCCAGAGCAGCATGCGGGCGGGCTTCGACCTGCTGCTCGACCAGGCCGGCATCCGGCCCGTCGTGCTCGCCGAGGTGGACGACATGGCCATGCTGCGCCTGCTGGCACGCGAATGCCCGGGCGTCACCCTGGTGCCGCCGGTGGTGGTGCAGGACGAGCTCCAGCAGAAGGTGCTGGTCGAGCGGGCCCGGATTCCCGAGATCCGCGAGGGCTTCTACGCCATCACGCCCAGCCGGCGCTTCCCGAATCCGCTGCTGCGCGGGCTGATGAAGCCGGCACGGTAGACTCGCGGCCTCCACGGGAGGAATGGTCGTGACGGCATGGGGTGCGGTGGCGGTGGGCGTGGGTGCGGCGTGCGGCGCATGGCTGCGCTGGCTGCTGGGCGTCGCCTTCAATCACGTGCTGCCCACGCTGCCGCTGGGAACGCTGGCCGCCAACCTGAGCGGCGGGCTGCTGATCGGCGCAGCCGTTGAGTTCTTCGGCCAGCGCACCGGGCTCGCGCCCGAGTGGCGGCTGCTGGTGATCACCGGTTTCCTCGGCGGCCTCACCACCTTCTCCACTTTCTCCGCCGAATCCGTCGGGTTGCTCCAGCGGGGTGAATTCGGCTGGGCGCTGGGTCACGCGGCGGTGCATCTCGCCGGCTCGGTGCTGCTCACCTTCGCGGGCATCGCGCTGGTGCGCGCCCTCGTGACGGCGCAGTAGCCCGGCGCGCGTTTCCGCGCGGCGCAGCCCGATCGTGCGGGCAGGCAGCGCGGTCGGGGCGATCCGGTCAGTCGTCCCTCGGCCCGTACACCGCCGCGTTGAGCACGTCCCGGGCGGCCACGGCCACCTCGCCCGCGGTCATTCCCACCGGTCCGCCATGCAGCCCCAGCAGGCGATCCGCCGCGAGGCCGTGCAGGTGGGCCGCGGCGGGCAGCACGAGCACGGGATCCGCGCCCTGGGCGGCCAGCGCGGCCGCGAGACCGCACAGCACGTCGCCCATGCCGGCCGCGGCGAGGCCGGGATTGCCCGACGGGTTGATGGTCCATGCGCCCGTTGCGTCGGCCACGATGGAGCCGGCTCCCTTGAGCAGGGTGGTGGCGCGGAACCGCTGCGCGATGGCCAGCGCCGCCGCCACCCGGTCCGCGGCGATGCCAGCGGTGTCGGTGCCCAGGAGTCGCGCGGCTTCGCCGGGATGGGGCGTGAGCCAGGTGGGCGCCGTGCGGCGCGCCGCGGCCGCGCGCAGGGTCTCGTCAGCCGCCAGCAGGTTCAGCGCGTCGGCGTCCAGCAGCAGCGCACGGGGGAAGGCGAGGGCGCGGCGCACGCAGTCGAGGGCCGCGTCGCTCGCGCCCATTCCTGGCCCGCACACCAGCACGTCCAGGCCGTCCATGGCCAGCACCTGCGCCGCCGGGCGCAGCATCAGTTCGGGCTGGGACGCATCGAGCGCGGGTGCCGACGGATCGAGGAACCCCGCATAAACCCGGCCGCTGCCTGCCAGCAGGGCGGCGCGCGCCGCCAGCAGCACCGCGCCCGCCATGCCGGGTGCACCGCCGAGGATTCCGATGCTGCCGTGGCTGCCCTTGTGGCTGTCGTTCCGCCTCGGGGCGAGCGCCGCCCGCAGGATGCGGGCGTCGAGCCGGGCGCCATGCGCCCGACCTCGCACCTCGGCTGCGAGGTCCAGGTCGGCCACTTCCACCACGCCCGCGTGGTCGGGGCCCTCCCGCGTCAGCAGCCCGGGCTTGAGCGCGATGAAGGTGATGGTGCGGGTCGCCTTCACCGCCACGCCGTGCACCGCGCCGGTGTCGGCATCCAGCCCCGAGGGGACGTCCAGGGCCAGCACTGGGCGGCCGCAGCCGTTCATCCAGGCGGCCGCCTGCGCGAGCGCGCCTTCCAGGGGGCGTGTCTTGCCGATGCCGAGCAGGCCGTCGATCACCAGGTCGGGCGGCGGCGCCTTCGTTGCCAGGGTCCCGCGCACGTGGCCGCCGGCCCCGTGCCACGCCGCGAGCGCTCCGGCGGCGTCGGCGGGCAGGTGCGAGGGATCGCCGAGCAGCACCACCTCGACGTCCAGCCACGCCTGCCTGAGGTGGCTGGCGGCCACGAGGGCATCGCCGCCGTTGTTGCCGGGGCCCGCCAGGACCAGCACGCGCTGTCCGCCTCCGAGCATGCGCCGGGCGCACTTCGCCGCCGCCTCCCCGGCGCGGGCCATCAGATCCGGCCGTGGCGTGGCAGCGAAGGCGGCAGCCTCCACGGCGCGCACTTCGGGCACGCGCAGAACGGGAGCCAGGTCGGGGAGGGCGTGCATGGTGGATCGCGAAAAGGGTGGAATGCGAAAAGCCTAGTTTGCGCAGGCGATCGCAGTGTAGCGGCGCGCGGGGGCGAAGGGGGCGCGTCTATAATTCGCACTTCGCGAACGGCCCCGCAACGCTTCCCGCGCCGTTCGCCCACCCGCCCGCGCCCATGCCCGCCCCGAGCTCTCCCGACTTGCTGATCCTTCCCGGGCCCGAGGCCCTGTCCGACTTCCGCCTGGGCAAGCTGCTCGGGCAGCTGCGCGAGGCCGTGCCCGCCGTCACGGGCGTGCGGGCGCGCTTCCTTCACGTGGCGCACCTGGCGCAACCGCTCGACGCCGCCGGGCGCAGCCGCCTCGAGCGCGTGCTGCGCTACGGCCCGCGCGGCCGCTCCGGCGGCACCACCGGCACGGCCTTCCTGGTGGTGCCGCGGCTCGGCACGATCTCGCCGTGGTCGTCCAAGGCCACCGACATCC
>CAZXJW010000317.1:0-4045 GCA_964641005.1 uncultured Rhodocyclaceae bacterium | reverse complement strand
ACCTTGAGGTCCACCACCGTGCCGGCCACGGGCGCGGTGACGGTCTGGCGCTCGGCCACGTCGGCCGAGGCGCGGAAGCGCTCGCGCAGGTCGAAGACCTTGGCGGTGGCGTCCTTCAGCTCGTCGGCAGCCTGCTGGGTGTAGGCGTTGCGCTGGCCGAGGATGCGCAGCTCCAGTTCGGAAACGCGCTGGCGCGCCTTGGCGAGTTCGGCGCGGTTCTCGTTGCGGCGCGACTCGTAGTCGGCCACCGTGCGCTGCACCGTCAGCAGCCGCGTGCGGGTGACGAAGCCCTGCGCGATGAGCTGCTCGGCCGCGGCGGCCTCCTCGCGGGCGAGCGCGATGGCGGTCTCATCGGACTTGATCTCAGCCTCGGTGGCCACGATCTCCGAACGGGTCTCGGCCACCTGCGCGCGCAGCAGTTCCACCTGGCTCTCGAGCGTGGCGCGACGTGTGTTGAACAGACTCGACTCGCGCGCCAGGAACTCGGCCACCCGCGGATCCTTCGACCGCTCCGTGAGCTCCTGGGGATAGCGCACCGCCTGCGCGAAAGCGCGCTCGGCCTGCAGTCGCGCCTCGCGGGCCAGTTCGCCATCGAGCGCCGTGCGCAGCGAGTCGTAGGCCGCATTCACCCGCACGTCGCCCAGCACCACCACCGCCTCGCCGGCCGCGACCTTCTGGCCTTCGCGCACGAGGATCTGGCGCACGATGCCGCCTTCCTGGTGCTGGACGGTCTTGCGGAAGGTGTCCACGCGCACGTAAGCCGGGGCCACCACGGCGCCGGACAGCGGCGCGAAGGCCATGAAGCCGCCCACCACCAGCACCAGCACGGCGATCACCGCCAGGCCCGCGCGCACGATGCGCGCCGGGTTGTCGGCGTGCTCCACCTCCACGTCCGGGAGGAAGAAGTTCTTCAGGCCGGGCACCACCGCCTCAGCCCTCCGCCTTGCCGGCGCCGGCCACCAGCTGCGGGGCGCCGGGCGCGCCGCGCGTGACCTTGGCGATGACTTCGGCGCGCGGACCGAACATCTCCACCAGCCCCTCGCGCATCACCAGCACCTTGTCGATGCCCGCCAGCAGCGACGGACGGTGCGAAACCACGAGCAACGTTACGCCCTCGGCCTTGAGGTCACGCATGGTGCGCATCAGCGCCTCCTCGCCCTCGCCGTCGAGGTTGGCATTGGGCTCGTCCAGCACCACCAGCCGCGGGTTGCCGTACAGGGCGCGGGCGAGGGCCAGGCGCTGGCGCTGGCCGCCGGAGAGCACGCCGCCGCTCTCGCCCACCTCGGTGTCGTAGCCCTTGGGCAGGCGGAGGATCATTTCGTGGGCGTTGGCACGGGTGGCGGCACGGATCACGGCCTCGGAGTCCACATCGCCCATGCGGGCGATGTTCTCCGCCACGGTGCCAGCGAAGATCTCCACGTCCTGGGGCAGGTAGCCGATGTGGGGGCCGAGGTGCTCGCGCGGCCAGGTCGCCGCGTCGGCGCCGTCGATGCGCACCACGCCACCCTGGGGCTTCCACACGCCAGTGACCACGCGCGCGAGAGTCGACTTGCCCGAGGCGCTCGGGCCGATGATGCCCAGCGACTCGCCCGCCGCAAGCTGGAAGGACACGCCCCGCAGGATCGCCTTGTCCTGACCGCGGATGGCGAACACGACTTTCTCCACCGCAAGGTCACCGCGCGGGGCCGGCAGTTCGGTGACCGGCGCCTCGAGCGGATTCTCGGCCAGCAGCTGCGTCAGGCGGCGATAGGCGCTGCGCGCGTCCACCAGGCTCTTCCAGCCGGCGATGGCGGTTTCCACGGGTGCAAGCGCCCGGCCCAGCAGGATGGTGGCCGCCATCATCACGCCGGCGGTCACGTGCAGGTCGATGACCAGGTATGCGCCGGCGCCCAGCATGGCCACCTGCACGAACTGGCGCATGAACTTGGTGAGCCCGCTGATGGCTCCGCCCAGCTGGCTGGTACGCACCTGGTAGCCGAGCACGCCGCGGTTGAGCGCCTCCCACTTGCGGGTGACGCCGCCCACCATGCCCAGGGCATTGACCACCTCGGCATTGCGCACCGTCTGGTCGATGAAGCGGCCGGCCTTGCGGCCTTCGGCCTGCAGGTCTTCCAGGCCCTTGCGGGTGAGCTTCTCGTTCAGGTAGGCCAGCCCCAGCAGCAGCAGCGCACCCGCCAGCGCCACCGCGCCCAGCAGCGGATGGAACAGGGCGATGACGATCAGGTACACCGGCAGCCAGGGGGCATCGAACAGCGCGAAGATGCCCGTGCCCGTCAGGAAGGCGCGCAGGGTGTTCACGTCCTTCAGGCCGTGCACGTACTCGGAACTGCCCGGCTTGCGGGCCGTGGACAGCAGGCCGGAGAGCACCCGCGGGCCGAGCTTGCGGTCCAGGGCCACGCCGGCCGAGGCCAGAAGGCGGGCGCGCAGCAGGTCCAGCACCATCATCACCAGCAGGGCCGCCAGGGCGCCCACCGTGAGCACCACGAGGGTCTCGTCGCTGCGGCTGGGGATCACGCGGTCGAACACCTGCAGCATGTACAGGGCCGGCACCAGCAGCAGCAGGTTGATGAACAAGCTGAAGAACCCCGCGTAGAGGAAGAACGGCCGGAAGCGGGTGACGAAGTCGCGCATGGGCGGGGCGGGAGGGGAATGGGGGGTGCGATGCACCCTTCGTGCCAGTGGAGCGGCAGTATAGCCGGGGGCATTTCACCCCAGGCAGCCGGGAGCACGCCGTGAGCGCGAACGGTTTCGGACCGGCGTCGCGGTCGATTTCAGGCGAGGCCGGCCCGATGACCCGTGGCGCATTTACAATCCGCGTCCGTCGCCCCGGTAGCTCAGTGGATAGAGCAACCCCCTCCTAAGGGGTAGGTCGCACGTTCGATTCGTGTTCGGGGCGCCATAGTATTCAAGGCGTTACCGCCACTTAACCCAGTCCAAGCCAACGCGCCATCACACGCCCATCACACTCGGGGTGTGACATGGCAAGCATCAGGCTGTTGGCAAGCGGGAAGTGGCAGGCTCAGGTGCGTCGGAGGGGCATGCGGCCCTCGGTGCGCAGTTTCGGGACCAAGGTGGAAGCGGCCCGATGGGCACGGCACCTGGAGTCCGAACTTGACCGGGGCATCTTCTTGGACCGTTCCGAGGCTGAGCGAACGTCCCTCGCCGCCCTCATCGACCGCTACCTCGTGGAAGTCACCCCGGCGAAGAAGTCAGCCTCCCGGGAACGCCTCACCCTCAAGCGGCTGCGCGCCCACTTCGGCGCCTTCTCCCCTGCCGCGCTTCGCCCCTCCCATGTGTCGGAGTACCGGGACGCCCGCCTTGCCGCCGGACGGGCTGGAGCGACGGTCCTGAAGGACCTGAACGCCCTCTCCCACGTCCTCGACGTCGCCATGAAGGACTGGGGCATTGCCCTGCCGGTGAACCCTGCCAAACAGGTACGGCGCCCCCAGGTGGCCCGGGGACGGGACCGGCGGCTACTCCCCGGGGAAGAGGACCGGTTGCTGGAAGCCTGCAACGCCAGCCGCGCCCGCATGCTCGCGCCCGCCGTCCGGTTCGCCGTGGAAACCGGCATGCGCATGGGTGAAATCCTCGCCCTTGACTGGCGGCATGTGGACCTTGCGAGGCGGGTGGCAACCCTGCTCGACACGAAGAACGGCGAGGTCCGGCATGTTCCCCTTTCGACCTCTGCCGTGAGGGCCATCAGCGGGCTGCCGAGGCGCCTGACGGAATCGCGGGTGTTCTGGACTTGGAAGCGGGCCGACAGCCTGGAGAACGCCTGGAGGCGGGCAGTGAAGGTGGCGGAATTGGAGGACCTCCGGTTTCATGACCTGCGGCACGAAGCGGTTTCGCGGTTGTTCGAGCGCGGGCTCAATCCGATGGAGGTAGCATCCATCAGCGGGCACAAGACCCTGCAAATGCTCAAGCGGTACACGCACCTGAAGGCGCACGAACTGGTGAAGAAGCTCGCCTGAGGGGCAACTGGAAAGCGTCAGACTAGAGCGACGGCTCGAAGAGCGGGATACCTTCGCCCGCCTGTCTGGCGCCT
>CAZXJW010000316.1:0-4048 GCA_964641005.1 uncultured Rhodocyclaceae bacterium | reverse complement strand
GTCTTGGATTTCACGATTCCCCTCTCTTGGGCGGCGGAAATGGGCTGCGCCACCCCTCGGTCCGGTGGTGCCTGCCGGTGTTTACGGCGCCGCCGGGACCGGCTTGAGTCGACCACCGGCGCTTGCGGCGCGCGCCTGTTGCATTGCATCATGACTCGTCGCCGCCTTCGGGAAGGCGGACCCCGGTCACCGCTCCGCCCATGCCAGCCCACCCGCTCGAAGCGCTGTTCGCCCCGCGGTCCGTCGCCGTGGTGGGGGCGAGCGACGTGCCCGGCTCGGTGGGCGAGGTGCTGTTCCGGCACCTCTGCGAAGCCCCGTTCCGCGGCCCGGTCCACGCCGTCAACGCCCGCCACACGACGGTGCGGGGCGCCCCCGCGGTCTCGTCCATCGAGAGACTCCCCGAACCGGTGGACCTCGCGATCCTCGCCACGCCCGCCGACACCCTGCCCGGACTGGTGGAGGCCTGCGGGCGAAAGGGCATTCGCGCCGCCGCCGTGATCTCCGCGGGACTCACGGTTGACGCCGCCGGGGATCCCGCGCATTCGGCCCTCGCCGGCGCCGCGCGGCGCGCCGGCGTGCGCCTGCTGGGTCCGAACTCGCTGGGCGTGGTGCGGGCCTCGCTCGGGCTGCACGCCGCCTTCAGTGCCGCCCGCGCGGCACCGGGTACGCTGGCGCTGCTCACCCAGTCCGGCGGACTCGCCAGCGCCATCCTCGACTGGGCCGGCGGCGAGGGCGTGGGCTTCTCGAGCATCGTCTCCCTGGGCAACCAGCTCGACGTGGGTTTCGCGGAAGCCCTCGACTACCTCACCCTCGATGCCGAGACCGAGAGCATCCTGATGTACGTGGAAGGCGTGCGCCACGCGCGCCGCTTCATGAGCGCCCTGCGGGCAGCGGCGCGGATCAAGCCGGTGATCGTCCTCAAGGCCGGCCGCGACGAACCGGGCTCGCGGGCCGCGGCCACCCATACCGGCGCCATGACCGGGTCGGACGCGGTGTTCGAGGCCGCCCTGCGGCGCGCGGGCGCGGTGCGCGTGGGCACCTTCATCCAGCTGTTCTCCGCAGCCAAGTGCCTTGCCTCGCGCTACCGCCCCGTGGGCAACCAGATAGCGGTGATCACCAACGGTGGAGGGCCCGGCGTGATGGCCGCGGATCGTGCCCAGGAATGCGGACTGCGGCTCGCGACGCTCGGGCCTGACACGCGCGCGCGGCTCGATGCGGCGCTCCCGGAGGCTTGGTCGCGGGGCAACCCAGTCGGCCTGCTGGAGGACGCGACGACGCAACGCTATGCCGCGGCGCTCGAGGCCTGCCTGGCCGATCCCGGTGTCGACGGCGTGGTGGCGATCCTCACACCCCAGGCCATGACCGACGCCCTGGGTGCCGCGCGCGCCGTGGTGGACGCCTCGCGACGGCACGACAGGCAGATCATCGCCTGCTGGATGGGCGATGCCTCGGTGGCGGCCGGACGCGACGCGCTCCAGGCGGCCCGGATTCCCGTGTTCCGCTCGCCGGAGCCGGCCGTGGAGGCCTTCGCCAACATCACCACCTTCTACCAGAACCAGAGGCTGCTCATGCGGGTGCCGGGCCCGCTGTCGCACCAGGCGCCGCCCGACCTGGAGGCCGCGCGGGCCGTGATCGAGACGGCGCTCGCGGGTGGCCGCACCACCCTGTCGGAAATGGAGTCCAAGGCGATCCTGGCCGCGTTCCGGATTCCGGTGGCCGCCACCGTGGTGGCACGCAGCGTGGAGGAGGCGATCATGGTGGCGGGCCAGGTGGGCTATCCGGTGGCCCTGAAGGTGAACGCGGCCGACGTGCCCCACAAGGCGGACGCGGGCGGGGTGCGGCTCGGCATCACCGGCGCCGCACAGTTGCGCGAGGCCTTCGAGGCAATCCTGGCCTCCGTGCGCGCCGCCCATCCGTCGGTGCGCCCGGATGGCGTCGCCGTCGAACCCATGGTGCTCAAGCCGGCGGGACGGGAGCTGATGATCGGCGTCCTCAAGGATCCCGTGTTCGGACCGGTCATCACCTTCGGTGCCGGTGGCGGCGACGTGGAGCTGCTGGCGGACCGGGCCGTGGCCCTGCCGCCGCTCGACGGCTTCCTGGCGCGCAACCTGGTGGAACGCACCCGCGCGGCTCACACCCTGGGCCAGTGGCGCAACCGCCCTGCGGCCGACCTCGACGCCCTCGAGTCGGTGCTGCTGCGGGTGTCGGAGATGGTCTGCGAGCTGCCGTGGCTCAAGGAAATGGACATCAATCCGCTGATCCTCGACCACCAGGGCGCCATGGCGGCCGACGCGCGCATCGTGATCGAGCCGCTGCCGGTGCGAGGCGCCGACGCCTATGCCCACATGGCCATCAGTCCCTATCCATCGGGCCTGGGCAGCCGCTGGACCACCCGCGACGGCCGCGAGGTGGTGCTGAGGGCGATACGCCCGGAGGACGCCGGGATGGAACAGGCGTTCGTGCGCGGGCTCTCTGACGAGGCGCGCTACTTCCGGTTCATCAACGCCATGCACGAGCTGTCCGAGCGCATGCTGGTGCGCTTCACCCAGATCGACTACGACCGCGAGATGGCCCTGGTGGCCGTGGTGCGCGATCCGGCCGATGGCAGCGAGTCGCAGATCGGCGTGGCCCGCTACGTGGGCGAGCCTGACGGGCGCAGCTGCGAATTCGCCCTGGTGGTCACCGACGGCTGGCAGGGCCAGGGCGTGGGCACCCGGCTGATGGAGGCGCTCATGGACGCGGCCCGGGCGCGCGGCCTGGAGACCATGGAAGGCTTCGTGCTTGGGTCCAACCACAAGATGCTCAAGCTCATGGAATCGCTCGGTTTCGCGATCGCCACCGACCCCGAAGACCCGTCCATGAAGCACGTCACCCGCCGGCTGGCCTGAACGGGGCCGCCGGGCGGCCCATTGCCGTCAAACCCTGCCGGCCCGCGCCGGCCGAGTGCCCATGAACGCAGAAATCCGCTCCGTCCTGGCCGCCGTCGGCCGCATCGTGCTGGGCAAGGAAAACCAGCTGAAGCTCACGGTCGCCTGCCTGCTGGCCCGCGGCCACCTGCTCATCGAGGACCTGCCCGGCGTGGGAAAGACCACCCTCGCCCACGCCCTGGCCCGTGCCATGGGGCTGCACTTCCAGCGCGTCCAGTTCACCAGCGACCTGCTGCCCGCCGACATCCTCGGCACCTCGGTCTACGATCGCGACACCGGCGGCTTCACCTTCCACCCGGGACCGGTCTTCACCCAGGTGGTGCTCGCCGACGAGGTGAACCGCGCCACGCCAAAGGCACAGAGCGCCCTGCTCGAGGCCATGGAGGAACACCAGGTCACCATCGATGGCCAGACGCGCCGCCTGCCCGAACCATTCTTCGTCATCGCCACCCAGAACCCCTCCTTCCAGGTGGGCACCTTCCCGTTGCCGGAGTCGCAGCTCGACCGCTTCATGATGCGCATCGAACTGGGCTACCCGGACGCTGCCGCGGAGCGCGCGCTGCTTGCCGGCAACGAGCGCCGCGACCTGATCGGCGACATGGCGCCTGCGCTCGACCCCGAGGCTCTGGTGATCCTGCAGCGCAAGGTCCGCGAGGTGCACGCCGCCCCGGCACTGCTCGACTACCTGCAGGGCCTGCTGGCCCACTCGCGCCGCGCGCCCGAGTTCGGCACCGGCCTGAGCCCGCGCGCCGGCCTCGCGATGCTCAACGCGGCGCGGGCCTGGGCCTTCATGCATGGCCGCGGCGCGGTGCTGCCGGAGGACGTGCAGGCCGTTCTGCCGAGCGTGGTGGGCCACCGCCTGCATGCCCCGGGCGGCGCGGCGCGCCTGGCCGCCACCGACCTGGCGCGCAAGCTGGCCGCCGAAGTCGCCATTCCCTGAGCCCGTCGCAGCGGCGGTGAACGCCCCCCTGCCCCGTGAAGCCGGCGCCGAGCGCGCCGGGACGGCCGGCGAGGTGCTGCTGTCGCAGCGCCGCGTGTACATCCTGCCCACCCGTTTCGGGCTGGTGTTCGGCCTCACCGTGGCGCTGATGCTGCTCGCCTCGGTGAACTACAACCTCAGC
>CAZXJW010000315.1:0-4049 GCA_964641005.1 uncultured Rhodocyclaceae bacterium | reverse complement strand
GCCGTACTCGGGCGTCATCACGTACAGGCTGAGGTCCACGTGCGGGACGATGGCCGCGTCACCCTGGCCGATGCCGGAGGTCTCCACGATCACCACGTCGAAGCCGGCGGCCTTGCAGGCGGCCACGGCGTCGGGCAGGGCCTGGCTGATCTCGCTGCCCGCCTCGCGGGTGGCGAGCGAGCGCATGTACACGCGCGGGCCCCTCGCCCACGGGCCGATGGCGTTCATGCGGATGCGGTCGCCCAGCAGAGCGCCGCCGGACTTGCGGCGCGAGGGGTCGATGGATACAACGGCGATGGACAGGGCGTCGTCCTGGTCCAGGCGCAGGCGCCGGATCAGTTCGTCGGTGAGCGAGCTCTTGCCCGCGCCCCCCGTGCCGGTGACGCCGAGCACCGGTGCCGTGGCCTGCTTCGCGCGCGCGTGGATCGCCTCGCGCAGCGCCGGGTCGGCCTTGCCGGCCTCGAGCGCGGTGATCACGCGGGCCAGCGCGCGCCAGCGTCGCCCGAGGTCCTTGTCCTCCAGGGCGGCGAGCGCCTTCGGAGCGCCCGCGGCGAGGTCCTCGTCGCACAGCTTGACCATCTCGGCGATCATGCCCTGCAGGCCCATGCGCTGGCCGTCCTCGGGCGAGTAGATGCGCGTCACGCCGTAGGCCTGCAGCTCGGCGATCTCCGGGGCCACGATCACGCCGCCGCCGCCGCCGAACACGCGGATGTTCTCGCCGCCGCGGCTGCGCAGCAGGTCGACCATGTACTTGAAGAACTCCACGTGGCCGCCCTGGTAGGAGCTCACCGCGATGCCCTGCACGTCTTCCTGCACGGCCGCGGTGACGATCTCGTCCACCGAGCGGTTGTGGCCGAGGTGGATCACCTCCGCGCCGAGCGACTGCAGGATGCGCCGCATGATGTTGATGGACGCATCGTGGCCGTCGAACAGACTGGCCGCCGTGACGAAGCGCACCTTGTGGGTGGCCTGGTACGGCTGGTCCTGCTTCTGGACGCTGAGGTCGGTCATGGCAATCCTCGGTAAGGGTCGACCCGGACGGATGGCGAGAGGCCACAAGTGGCTGATTCGCCGCTGAAAGGGCGCGCATTATGGCATTGCCTGACGTTGACGTAAACGTCAACCGCCGGCATGTCGCAAGCCGCTATGATGCAGCCGGGAGGAGAAGCGCAATGGACGGCAGCAACGAGGGCGCGACGCTCGGTCGCTTCGTGGATGCCATGGGACGGGTCCACCCGCCGGCGCCGGCGGATGCACGCATCGTCTCGCTGGTGCCCAGCGTGACCGAACTGCTGTTCGATCTCGGCCTGGGCGAGCACGTGGTCGGGCGCACGGGTTTCTGCATCCATCCGCGCAGCCAGGTGCGCCGCGTTCCCAAGGTGGGCGGCACCAAGACCGTGGACGTGGCCAAGCTCAGGCGCATCGCCCCCACCCACGTGGTGGTCAACGTGGACGAGAACCCGCGGCCGGTGGTGGAGGAGATCGCCCGCTTCGTGCCCGGGGTCGTCGTGACCCATCCCATCGAGCCCGAGGACAACGTGGCGCTGTACCGGCTGCTGGGCGGGATCTTCGGCCGCGAGGCGCAGGCCGACGCGCTGGCCGCGGCCTTCGAGACGGAACTCGACGCCACGCGCGCCTTCGCATCCGGGCTGGATCGGGAGAACGTGCTCTATCTCATCTGGAAATCGCCCTGGATGACCGTGTCGCGCCAGACCTACATCTCGCGCATGCTCGCACTGGTGGGCTGGGACACGACGCCCGCCGAGGCCCACTCGCGCTACCCGTCGGTGGACCTGTCCCCGCAGCTCATGCTCGGCGTGTCGCGCGTGCTGCTGTCCTCCGAGCCCTACAGCTTCGTGGAGCGCCACATCGACGAGTTGCGCGGCGAACTCCCGCCCCAGAGCCATCCGGAGATCCAGCTGATCGACGGTGGCATGACCTCCTGGTACGGCAGCCGCGCCATCGAGGGGCTGGGCTACCTGAGGGCGCTGCGCGCCGCGCTCAATCCCTGAACCCGGCGCCGCGGCGTGCGCCGCGGCGGGGTGTGTCCACGTCGTCATTCCAACACCAGCGAGGAGACCCACGACCATGAACGACCACGATCCCGGATTCCAGCAGGCCGCAGGCGAGGGGCGCCGCGGCTTCATCAAGGGCGCCGCCGCCCTCGGTACCGGACTGCTGCTCGCCGACGCCGGCCGCGTCCTTGCCCAGCCCTCGGCGGGGGTGTCGCGCTACTTCACGCTCGCCGACGGCACGCGCCTGCACTACATCGAGGCCGGCTACGGACGGCCCATGGTGCTGGTGCCCGGCTGGTCGCAGACCGCGGCCATGTACGCCGACCAGATCGACGAGCTCTCGGGCAGCTACCGGGTGATCGCCGTGGACATGCGCGGCCACGGCGATTCCGACAAGCCCTCCAGCGGCTATCGCATGGCACGGCTCGCCCAGGACCTGCACGAGTTCCTGCACGGCATGAAGCTCGAGGACGTGGTGCTGGGCGGGCACTCCATGGGCTGCTCGGTGATCTGGAGTTACTGGGAGCACTACGGCCGCGACCACATCGGCAAGCTCGTCCTGATCGACCAGGCGCCCGCGGTGACGGTGTGGCCGGGATGGAGCGACGAGCAGAAGGCGCTCGCGGGCGCGCTGTTCACGCCCGAATCGCTCTACCAGACGGCAGCGGCCATCGGCGGCCCGGACGGTGCGAAGGCCACGGAAGGGTTCGTCAACGGTGCCTTCTTCACCAAGGCCTATCCGCGCGACAAGCTCGGGTGGGTGCTGGCCGAGAACCTCAAGTTCCCGCGGCCCGAAGCCGCGCGCCTGCTGGTTGACCACTGCTGCCAGGACTGGCGCGACGTGATCCGCACCATCGACGTGCCCACGGTGGTGTTCGGCGGCGCGGCGAGCTTCTTCAATCCCCGCTCGCAGCAGTGGATCGCGGAGCAGATCCCCGGCGCCCGCGCCCATGTGTTCACGGAGGCCGAGGGCGGGAGCCACTTCATGTTCATGGAGAACCCGGAGAAGTTCAACGCGCTGGTGCGCGCCTTCGCGGGGTGACCCCGGCCGCGCGGTGCCCCGCCGCTAGCGGGCGCCGCGCGTCTTCGGCTTCGTGTCGGGCTTCTTCGTGGCGCGCTTCGGGGCCGGTGTCCCGGCGGGCGCGGGCTTCGCCGGCGTCTGCTGGGCCTTGAACAGCGCACTGATGGCCGCCGCCGGGGTCTGCGAACCGGGCTTCAGCTCGAGTTTCGCGGCCTTCTTCAGGTGCTTCGGTTTCGCAGCCTTGCCGGAGCGCTCCGGGCGCCCGTCCGGCGCGGTGGCGGCGGGTTTTGCCGCCGGCACCGCCTTCTTCGAAGGCTTCTTCGCGCCGTCGCGTTTCCTCTCCGGTTCGTCCCGCGTCTCGGACCGCCTCGAGCGCTTCCTCGAAGGCGCGGAATCCTTCGCAGACTGCGGTTTCTTCGTGGACTGCTTCGCGGCTGCCCGCTTCGAAGCGGGCTCGCCTCCGACCGGGGGTTCCTTCGCCGGCGTCGCGGATGGCGCCCCGGCGGACACCGGCGCGCACTTCGCCCCCTGCTCGCCAGCCACGAGCCGCAGCTTCGCGTAGCTCCCCGGCGCATCCTCCAGGACCTCCAGGCCGCCGTCACCCGGCCGTCGCGCGGCCACCTGGCCTCCGGAGAACCGATGCACCCAGGCGGCCCAGTCGGTCCACCACGAGCCGTCGTGACGCGTGGCGCCGGACAGCCAGTCGTCGGCCGACTCGGGCAGCACGTCGTTGAGCCAGTATCCGTACTTGTTGGCCACCGGCGGATTCACGATGCCGGCGATGTGGCCCGAACCACCCAGCACGAAGCGCACCGGTCCGCCGAGCAGCCGGGCGCCCGCGTAGGTGCTCTTCCAGGGCGCGATGTGGTCCTCGACGGTGGAGATGAAGTAGGCCGGCGTGTCCACCTTCGCGAGGTCCATCCGCTCGCCCGAGAGCTCGAGAGCGCCCGGCTTCGAGAGCAGGTTGCGGATGTACATGTTGCGCAGGTAGAACGTGTGCATCTTCGCCGGCA
>CAZXJW010000314.1:0-4074 GCA_964641005.1 uncultured Rhodocyclaceae bacterium | reverse complement strand
CAGATGCCCAAGGTGAAGTGGCAGACGGCCGCGCTGAAGAGCACCTACGCGAACTTCTGCAACGCCACCAGCACCCGCGAGGAAGTGGTCCTGAACTTCGGCGTCAACCAGAACTGGGACCGGATGGCCGGCGAGGTGGAGATCGAGCTCGATCACCGCATCATCCTCAGCCCGTTCGCGGCCAAGCGGCTCTCCGACCTGCTCCAGAAGCTGATGGCCGAATACGAGAACCGCTACGGCGAACTCAAGTAACGGCATGACGTTGCCCGGCGCCGAACCCCGCGCCGTCGACGGCGCCGGACCGGCACCCCGCCTGGAAGAGGCCGCCCTGTGGGCGGCCTTTTCTTCTGCGGGTCCGGGCCAGGTCGCCACGGCCTGGCTGGACCTGGCCCGCCGCCGCCTCGGGCCCGTACCGGCCATGGCACTGTTCGGCGGGCTCCTGGAGGCGCCCGTCCCCGAGGCCGTCTGGCCTCTGGGGTTCGTGCCGGACGAGGCCATGCGCACCGCGGTGGCCGAAGGCCTGGCCCAGGGGTTGCCGCTGGTGCGGTCCTCGCCCCGGGGCTTCATCCTCGTGTGCCCGCTGCTCCAGGAACAGCAGGTGGTGGCGGTGGAGGCCGGTGCCGCTTCGCCCCAGGATCTGCGCCGCCTGCTCGACGAACTGCTCTGGACCTCCGGCTGGCTCGCCGCGCGCCTTGCCGCACGGCGGGCGGAGCGCAGCGAGGTGCGTGCCCAGCAGGTGGAACTCGCTGCCCGCCTGGCCGAAAACATGGCCCGCGAGACCGCGGCGCCCGCGGCCGCACGTGCCCTGGCGGCGGGCCTCGGCGCCTCGTTCCGCTGTTCCGAAGTGCGCGTGGGCGTAAGCCGGCGCGGGCGCCTCACCATGGCGGCGCGCTGGCCGGAACCGGACTCCGACGCGCAGGACGATGCCGCCGCCCTGCTGGAGGAGGCCCATCGGCAGGAAGTCCTCGCTGCCGCGGTGCTGGCCGGCCGGGCGCTGAGCATTCCCCTGGCACCCCCGGAGGAGGATTCGGCAGCGCCGTCCGAGGCTGGCGTGGCAGGCGATGGCCCTGCGCCGGCTGCCCCGTCGCAGGGCACAGAGCCGGTGGGAGGCGAAGCCCCGATGGCGGTCGACGCGGGCGATGCCGGGTCGGACGCGGCCGGCGAGGCCGAGGCTGCCGGAGGTCCGGCGCAGGGCCCGGTCCGTGTGCCGGGGCCCATCGAATCCCTGAGCCGCACTTCCGCCCTGTGCGCGGTGCCGCTGATCCTGGCCGAGGGTGCCGCGGGTGCGGTGCTGCTCGAGCGCGTCGGCGGCCCCGCCTTCAGTGACGAGGAGGTGGCGGCGCTCGATGCCATCGCCATGCAGGCGGCTCCGCTGCTCGAGTCCCGGCCCATGGGGCGGCCGCAGGTCACCACGGAGCGCCGTGCCTTCGTGGCGCTGTTCGGTCCGGTGCGTCTGCGCTTCAAGCTCGCTCTCGTGGCCCTGCTCGCGATGGCCCTCGTTCTCACCGGTGCCACTGGCGACTACGCCGTGCCTGCCACGGCCCTCATGGAAGGCGCACCGCCGCGCACGGTGTCGGCGCCGTTCCAGGGCGTGCTGGCGGAGCTGGTCGTTCGGCGCGGCGACACCGTCAAGCGCGGCCAGCTGCTCGCGCGCATGGACGACCGGGAACTGCAGCTCGAGCGCCTGCGGCTCGGGGCGGCCCGTGACCACCTCGTCCAGGTGGTGAGGGAGGCGAGGGAACTGCGCGACGCCGGCGCGAGCAGCTCGCTGGGCACCAAGCTCCAGGAGGTGGAGGCATCGTTGCGCACCGTGGAGGAGCGCCTGTCGCGCCTGCGCATCGTGAGTCCCGTGGACGGCGTGGTCTCGGGCGGCCAGGGCTTCGGCTTCGCCGACGGTCCGGTGGAGCAGGGTCAGGCGTTGCTGGAGATCTCGCCCGTGGACACCTACCGGCTGGTGCTCTGGGTGGACGAGCGCAACCTGCCCTTCCTGCGCGAAGGCCAGTCGGGGCGGGTGGATTTCGGCGCCGGCGAGCCCGTGCCCATCACCATCAAGCGCCTCACGGGCGTGACCGCGCCGGTGCAGGGGGAGAGCCGGGTGCGCGTGGAGGCGCAGCTGCAGGCCATGAGCGAACACGCCGTCCCGGGCGCCGAGGGCAGCGCCGAGGTGGGCGTGGGCAAGCGGAAGATGGTCTGGATCTGGTGGCGCGCGTTCCAGCGCGAGATCGCCACCTGGTAGCCGGCGCCGGTCAGCGGCGCACTTCGATCTCCACGCGCCGGTCGGGCTGCAGGCAGGCGCCGAGCTGCGCGCGTTCCACCCCGTCGCAGTCCGCGGGCCTGGTGCGCGGCTCTGACGAGCCCCTCCCCTCGGCCACGATCTTGTCCGCGGGAACCCCCTTCGCCACCAGATAGGCCTTCACGGAGGAGGCCCGCTGCTGTGACAGCTTGCGGTTCAGGCCGGGCGAGCCGGTGCGGTCCGTGTGCCCGGTGATGCGCACGTTCTCGAAGGGCGAGGCGACGATCGAGCGGGCCAGCGCATCGAGCTCGGCGCGGGCGGCGGGCTTGATGGCCGACTTCGAGAGATCGAAGAGCGCCTCGGCGGCCAGCGTCGTGGTCTCCACGGGCGCGGGATCCGCAGCCTTCGCAGGGCTCGCAGCAACCGCCGCCGCCTCGGCCGCCGGTGCGGCCGGCAAAGGCTTGACCTCGGCCGGCTCGGGTGCCGGTTCCGGGGCGCGCGGTTCGGGCGGCGGAGGCGGCGGGGGAGGGGGTGCCACTGGCTCGGGTGGCGGCGGGACGGCCGCCGCCTTCTTCGGTGCGAGGGCCGGCGCGGAGACGCGCCCGGCACCGCAGTCCCTGAGCGCGCGTTCCGCGTTCCAGGTGCCCGAGCGCACGCAACCCCCGAAGCTGTCGCGGATGACCTTTGCCTGGCCGAACTGGCTGTAGCCGTCCAGTTCGGTGTGGGCCCGCAGGGGCGGGGCGGCCACCAGAGCGGTGATCAGGACAGGCACGGCCTGCAGCGTGCAACGCAGGGTCTTCTTCAAGGCGGGCTCCCGGAGAGTGCGGGCACCGGGGGGCGGATCATCCGGCGCTGCGACCGATTATAGGTGGCGAACACGCCGGCCCGCGGATCCCGCGGGGGGCACTAGAATTGAACAATGGACCTGCCAGTTCCGAACGCCTCCCCGCCCGACGACGAGCACCTGCGGGCGTCGCTGCGGCGCGCGGCCATCGCCTCGCTCTCCGATGCCGTGGATGCATTGCTGGGCGTGCCTGCCTGCATGCTGCCCGACATGAGGCCCGTCGTGGACGGCGGCTTCGCAGGCCGGGCTGCCACGGCGCTGTTGCGGCCCGCCGAACGAGAGGTGGCCACGCTCCAGGCGGCACTGCGCGACTCGGTGGGCATGATCGACGCGTCGCGCCCCGGCGAGGTGGGTGTGATCGTCCTCGAGGACGGACTGGCCGTGGCCGCCATCGGCGGCCTGATGGCCGAGGCGGCGCGCGCGCGGGGCATGGCGGCGCTGGTGTGCGACGCAGCGGTGCGCGACGTGGCGGAGCTGCGAGCCATCGGCATGCCCGTGTTCGCGCGGGGCATCAGCGCAGCCGCTTCGGTGGGGCGCCACGTGAGCGTGGCGCGCGACGTGGAACTGACCTGCGCGGGCGTGCGGGTGCGCCCGGGCGACTGGGTGGTGGGAGGAGAGGACGGCGTGATCGTGGTGCCCGCGGAGCACGCCGCCGCGGTGGCTGCGCACGCCCTCGAACTCGACGAGCGGGAGGCCCGCATGTTGCCGCTGATCCGCGAGGCGCGCGCGCTTCGCCCGGTGGCCGAGAAGTTCAACCGCGGCTGAAGGCCGCACCTGGAGCAACCGGCAATGAAGATCATCGACCTGCGCAGCGACACGGTCACCCTCCCCGGGGAGGCCATGCGTGCGGCCATGGCCCGCGCCGAGGTGGGCGACGACGTCTACGGGGAGGACCCCACCGTCAACCGCCTCGAGGCGCTGGTGGCCGAGCGGCTCGGCAAGGAGGCTGCCATCTACGTGGCCACGGGCACGCAGAGCAACCTCATCGGCCTCATGT
>CAZXJW010000313.1:0-4088 GCA_964641005.1 uncultured Rhodocyclaceae bacterium | reverse complement strand
CCCCGAGAACCGCGACAGCTTCCCCACCCTCACCGTGCGCCAGAACCTGCTCCTGGGCCAGAAGGGCAACCGCGAGTCGGGCCGCTGGAGCATGGAGGACATGTACAACCTGTTCCCGCGGCTGCGCGAGCGCGCGGAGGCGCCCGCGGGCGTGCTCTCCGGCGGCGAGCAGCAGATGCTCACCCTGTGCCGCACGCTCATGGGCGACCCGGACCTGGTGATGATCGACGAGCCCACCGAGGGCCTCGCGCCGAAGATCGTGGAGCAGGTGGCCAACCTGTTCGACGAGATCGCCCGGCGCGGCATCAGCATCCTGCTGGTGGAGCAGAAGCTCGCCATCGCCATGAAGATCTCCCAGCGGGTGTACGTGATGGGCCACGGGCGCATCGTGTTCGAGGGAACCCCCGCCGACCTGCGCGCGAACGAGTCCGTGCGCAAGGAGTGGCTGGAAGTGTGAGGTGAGCGGAGGGGGCTGGCCCCCGGCCCGGGCGAAGCCCGGAGGCCGACGGGCCCCCTCCGCGCTGCAGGTTCGAATCCAAGTTCAATCCCACCGTCCGGAGGGCCGCCATGGCCATCGTCGACTACCGCGTCCAGAACCACGTGGGCGTGATCACCCTCAACAACCCGCCCGTGAACGCGCTCTCCGTGGGCAAGGGCCTGCTGCAGGGCATCCTCGATGCCATCAAGGAAGGCGAGCACGACACGGCCGTGAAGGCCTTCCTGCTCATCGGCGGCGGGAAGAACTTCTCCGGCGGCGCCGACATCACCGAGTTCGGCAAGCCGCCCTTCCCGGGCATGGCCACGCTGCGCGACGTGCTGGCCTACATGGACACGGTCACCAAGCCCATCTGCGCCGCGCTGGCCGGCCCCACCATGGGTGGCGGCCTCGAACTGGCCCTGGGCGCCCATTACCGCTGCGCCATCACCGGCGCGCAGATCGGCCTTCCCGAGGTCAAGCTGGGCATCCTGCCCGGCGCCGCCGGCACCCAGCGCCTGCCGCGCCTGATCGGCGCGAAGACCGCGCTCGACATGATGGTGGCCGGCGACCCGGTCAGCACCGAGCGCGCCCACGAGCTGGGCATCGTGGACGAGATCGTGGAGGGCGACCTCGCCACCGCGGCGCTCAAGTTCGTGCACAAGGTGATCAAGGAAGGCCGGCCCATCCGCCGCATCAGCGCCATGACCGTGGCCCTCGAGGGCGACGCCGAGGCCTTCTTCGCCGAGGCCCGCGCGCGCATCGCGAAGGAGTGGCGCGGCTACCCGGCGCCGCTGGAGATCGCCGCCTGCGTGGAGGCCGCGGTGAAGCAGCCCTTCGCCAAGGGCGTGGCCTTCGAGCGGGAGCGCTTCGAGGTGCTGGTGGCCACCAGCACCTCGAAGTCGCTGCGCCACGCCTTCTTCGCCGAGCGCGCCGCGGCCAAGGTGAACGGCCTGCCCGAGGACACCCCGGTGCGCGAGATCCGCAGCGCTGCCGTGATCGGCGCCGGCACCATGGGCGGGGGCATCGCCATGAACTTCGCCAACGCGGGCATTCCGGTGAAGATCCTCGAGGCCTCGCAGGAGCGGCTGGACAAGGGCCTTGGCGTGATCCGCGCCAACTACGCCGCCACGGTGGCGAAGGGACGCCTGAGCCAGGAGGCCATGGACAAGCGCATGGGCCTGATGACCGGCGTCACGGGCTACGACGACCTTCGCGAAGCGGACATCATCATCGAGGCGGTGTTCGAGGAGATGCCGGTCAAGCAGGAGGTGTTCCGCAAGCTCGACGCGGTCGCCAGGCCCGGCGCCATCCTGGCCACCAACACCTCCACGCTGGACATCGACGCCATCGCCGCCGTCACCGGCCGGCCCCAGGACGTGATCGGCCTGCACTTCTTCAGCCCGGCCAACGTGATGAAGCTGCTGGAGATCGTGCGCGGCGCGAAGACCGCGGGCGACGTGATCGCCACCAGCATGAAGCTCGCCAAGACCATCAGGAAGGTGGGCGCCCTGGTGGGCGTGTGCGACGGCTTCGTGGGCAACCGCATGGTGCACGCCTACTTCCGCGAAGCAGGCTACCTGCTGGAGGAGGGCGCGCTGCCGCAGCAGGTGGACCGCGTGATGGAGGAGTTCGGCTTCGCCATGGGCCCGTTCCGCGTGGGCGACCTGGCGGGCCTGGACATCGGCTGGGCCATCCGCAAGCGCCAGGCCGCCACCCGCGACCCGGCCGAGCGCTACTCGCGCATCGCCGACCTGATCTGCGAGAAAGGGCGCTTCGGCCAGAAGACCGGCGCGGGCTACTACCGCTACGAAGGCGGCCGCAAGCCCGTGCCCGACCCCGAGATCGAGGCGCTGATCGTGCAGGCCTCGAAGGACGCCGGCATCACGCGCCGCGAGATCTCCGACCAGGAGATCCTCGAGCGCTGCCTGTACCAGCTGGTGAACGTGGGCGCGCAGATCCTGGAGGAGGGCATCGCCCAGCGCGCCAGCGACATCGACATCATCTACCTGTACGGCTATGGCTACCCGCGGTATCGCGGCGGCCCGATGATGAGCGCCGACCTGATCGGGCTGCCCAAGGTGCTCGAGGCCGTGAAGGGCTACGAGCAGCGCGTGGGCAAGTGGTGGAAGCCCGCGGCGCTGCTGGAGAAGCTGGCGGCGGAGGGGAAGGGGTTCAACGGGTAGGGCGAGGTTACCCGCGTCGCGAGCCGGAGGGGCTCAGCCCCCGTTCTTCCCCACCCGCTCCACGAACGCCTCCATCAACCCCTCCGGCGCCTGCACGACGTGCTCGGGCCCCGGGAAGCGCCCTCCGCGCACGTCGGCGATGAAGTCGCGGAAGCCGCCCACCCGCTCGGCCTGCATGGCCTGGGCCATGGCGTGCAGGTTGCGGTATTGCCGGGAGTGGCGCGGATAGGGCGGGCCGTTGTTGCCCAGGATGTCCTCGGCGAACAGGAACTGGATGTCGCCGCCGCTGCCCGCGCCGATGGAGGAGGTGAGCAGCGAGGTGCGCCGCGTGATCTCGGCCAGCAGCGGCGCGGGGATCACCTCCACCTCCACGGCCCACGCGCCGGCCTCCTCGATGCGCTTGATCTCCTCGAACACCCAGAGCGCCTCGTCCAGGGTCTTGCCCACGGCGCGCAGGCCGCCGGTCCAGGTGCTCTTGCGCGGCACCAGCCCGGCGTGGCCCTGCACCGGGACGCCGGCCTCGGCCGCTGCGCGGATGAAGCGCGGCGACCACTGGCACATGATGCCGTCGGCGCCCAGTTCCATGGCCGTGTAGGCCAGGCGCACCGCCTCGGTCTCGCTCGCCGCCGCCACCAGCGGCACCGAGAAGGACATGAAGGTGTTGGGCGCGGCCTTGCGCAGCGCGGCCGCCAGTTCGGGGCGCTTGGGGTCGAAGCGCACCTTCATCGTGTCGATGCCGGCCTCCTCGGCGGCGGCGGCTTCCTCGGGCGTGAAGGGCAGGGTCTCGCACAGCACCCGCTTGCCCTTGGCGTCGCGCAGGTCCTTCACGGTGTAGTTGCGCGTGCCGTAGGCGCCGCCCAGGGTCATGACGCGCTTGAGGCCCTTCTGGGTGGCATCGCGCGGCGGGATTCCGCCGTCTCCGGTGGCGTGGCTGGCCATGCTGGGTTTCTCCTTCCGTCCTGACGCGCGTCAGAGCCGCTCGACGATGGCCACGTTCGCCTGGCCGCCGCCCTCGCACATGGTCTGCAGGCCGTAGCGCTTGCCGTGGCGGTGCAGGGCGTGGACCAGGGTGGCCATCAGCTTGGTGCCCGAGGCCCCGAGGGGATGCCCCAGCGAGATGGCGCCGCCGTGCACGTTCAGGCGCTCCGGGTCGCCGCCCGTGGCCTTGAGCCAGGCCAGCGGAACCGGCGCGAAGGCCTCGTTCACCTCGTAGAGGTCGATGTCGTCGATCTTCATGCCGGCCCGGTCGAGCGCGCGCTGCGTGGCCGGCAGCGGCGCCTCGAGCATGATCACCGGGTCGTGCCCGAGCACCGACAGGTGGTGGATGCGCGCCAGCGGCTCCACGCCCAGTGCCTTGAGGCCGCGCTCGTTGACCACCAGCACGCCGCTCGCGCCGTCGCAGATCTGGCTCGCGTTGGCCGCGGTGA
>CAZXJW010000312.1:0-4093 GCA_964641005.1 uncultured Rhodocyclaceae bacterium | reverse complement strand
CCATGATGGCCTTGATGGTGGTGGAGCGGCCCACGCCGTTGCGTCCGAGCAGGCTGACGATCTCGCCCTGCTTCACCTGCAGGTGCACGCCGTGCAGGATGTGGCTCTTGCCGTAGTAGGCGTGCAGGTCGGCGACTTCGAGCATCAGTGCGCCTCCTCGGCCTGGTCGGCTTCCACGCCCAGGTAGGCCTCCTGGACGGCCTTGTTGCCGCGGATCTCCGCCGGCGTCCCGGTGGCGATCACCTGGCCGTACACCAGCACCGAGATGCGGTCCGCCAGGCCGAACACCACGCTCATGTCGTGCTCCACCATCACCAGGGTCTTGCCCTCGGAGACGCTGCGGATCAGGGCCACGGCGTCCTCGGTCTCGGTGTTGCTCATGCCGGCGGTGGGCTCGTCGAGCAGGATCACCCCGGCGCCGCCGGCGATGGTGACGCCGATCTCCAGCGCCCTCTGCTCGGCGTACGAGAGCACGCCTGCCAGGGTGTCGCGGCGGCGCCTCAGGCCGATGCGCTCCACGAGGTCGTCGGCGCGCTCGCGCACGTCCTTCAGACCCCCCACCCGCTGCCAGAAGGAATAGCGGTAGCCCAGCGACCACAGCACCGCGCAGCGCAGGTTCTCGAACACCGACAGCTTCGGGAAGATGTTGGTGATCTGGAAGCTGCGCGACAGGCCGCGGCGGTTGATGTCCTGGGGCGCGAGGCCGGTGATGTCCTGGCCGTCGAGCAGGATGTTGCCCGAGGTGAGCGGGAAGCGGCCGCTGATGAGGTTGAACAGCGTCGACTTGCCCGCGCCGTTGGGCCCGATCACCGCGTGGCGCTCGCCCTTCTCGATGGCGAGGTCCACGCCGTTGATGATGGCGGTCTTGCCGAAGCTCTTGCGCACCTGGCGCAGTTCGAGTGAGGCGGCCATGTCAGTTCCCCGCGCCGCGGTTGAAGGCGGCGGTGATCTCGGTCCAGGCGGCGCTGATGGGCTTCGCCACCAGGCGAAGCAGCACGCCGCCCACCACCATCAGCGCCAGCCCCGTGAGCCACGGGCCCGTGGCGACTGTGTCGATCTGGCGTCCGAACAGGCTCATCACGGTGCCCACCTGCTCGCGCTTGGTCTCGTAGTGGTAGAACATCTCCACGATCATGATCAGGCCGGCTAGCAGAATCGCGCCCGCCACGGCGGCGCCGGCGTAGGGCAGCGCCAGTCGTCCCAGCATGCGTGTCTGCACTGCGGGCTTGTGCAGCGTGACGAGCGAGGCGATGCCTCCGGGCGCGAACAGGATCATCACCAGGAAGAACAGGCCGAAGTACAGCAGCCAGGCCTGGGTGTAGTTGGACAGGGCCGACTGCAGGAAGGTGATGAGGATGGCGCCGATGATGGGGCCGTAGAAGTGGCCCACGCCGCCGATGAAGGCCATGAGCAGCACCGTGCCCGAGGCCGCGGTGCCCAGGCGCTCGGCGGTGATCAGTTCGAAGTTGATCACCTCCAGCGATCCCGCGATGCCGGCGAACATGCCCGCCAGCGCCAGCATCAGGAAGCGGATGCGGGTGGGGTTGTAGCCGACGAATTTCACCCGCTCGGGGTTGTCGCGCACGGCGTTGGCCATGCGCCCCAGCGGCGTCTGGGTGAGCGCGAACATGAGGATCATGCACACGAAGCACCACGCGGCGATCAGGTAGTACACCTGCACGCTCGGGCCGAAGTCCACGCCCATCACCTTCTCGCCCACCACGCGGTCGGTGGAGATGCCGCCCTCGCCGCCGAAGAAGCTCGGGAACATGAGCGAGCAGGCCGCCACCATCTCGGCGATGCCCAGCGAGATCATGGCGAAGGGCGTGCCCGAGTGCTTGGTGGTGACGTAGCCGAACACCAGGCCGAAGGCCAGGCCCGCGCCCGCGCCGACCAGCGGCAGCAACGACACCGGCCAGTGGAAGGTGCCAGCCCCGATGCCGTTCAGGGCGTGGGCAGCGAAGAAGGCGCCCAGCCCGAAGTACACCGCGTGGCCGAAGGACAGCATGCCCGTCTGGCCGAGCAGCATGTTGTAGGACAGGGCGAAGATGATCGCGATGCCCATCTGCGAGAGCATGGACACCGCGAAACCCTGGGTGAACACCTGCGGGGCCGCCACCAGCACCACGGCCGCCAGCGCCCACACGGCGATGCGCCGCCAGTGCAGCAGGCCCGGTTCGGCAGCGACGGGCGCGGGCGCCGCACGGGTGGCACGCTCCACGGCCTGGACCACGGGATCGTTCATGCCTCAGCCCTCCCGCGTGCCCATGAGGCCCTTGGGCCGCACGATGAGCATGGCCACCATCAGCAGGTAGGGCAGCACGGGGGCCGCCTGGGCGATGGTGACCTTCCACAGTTCCATCCAGCCCGACTCGGGGTTGGGCGTGAAGCCGAACTGCGCGAACAGCGTGAGCAGCGACACGTCGAAGGCCACCGAGAAGGTCTGCACCGCACCGATGATGAGCGAGGCCACGAAGGCGCCCGCCAGCGAACCCATGCCGCCGAACACCACCACCACGAACACGATGGTGCCCACCGACACGGCCATGCCGGGCTCGGTGACGAAGGCGTTGCCGCCGATCACGCCGGCCAGGCCCGCCAGCGCCGCACCGCCGGCGAACACGCCCATGAACACGCGCGGAACGTTGTGGCCCAGGGCCTCCACCATGTCCGGGTGGGTGAGCGAGGCCTGGATGATCAGGCCGATGCGGGTGCGGGTGAGCAGCAGGTACAGCCCGGCCAGCATGCCCACGGAGACCAGCATCATGAACACCCGGTAGGCCGGGTACTTGGTGCTGTAGATGGAGAAGGCCGAGAAGTCGAGGATGTCGGGGATGCGGTAGGGCACCGGCGCGCGGCCCCAGATGAGGTGCACCAGTTCCTCGATGATGTAGGCCAGGCCGAAGGTGAACAGCAGCTCGGCCACGTGGCCGTACTTGTGCACGGTGCGCAGGCCGTAGCGCTCGGTGAGCGCGCCCAGGAAGGCCACCAGCGCGGGCGCCACCACCAGCGCCGGCCAGAAGCCCAGGTAGAGGCTGGTCTGGTAGGCGAAGTAGGCGCCCAGCATGTAGAAGCTGGCGTGGGCGAAGTTGAGCACGCCCATCATGCTGAAGATCAGCGTGAGGCCGCTCGAGAGCATGAACAGCAGCAGGCCGTAGGACAGGCTGTTCAGCGTCGTGACGAGGAAGAACTCCACGCGGCGGGTCTCCGGAAATGACGAGGGGCGTCCGGTCGGGGCGCCCCTCTGATGTGGATGTGCGTCCGGCTCAGCCCTTCGGCCGCTGGAACTTGCAGGTGGTGGGCAGGAACGTGTCCTTGGCCTCGATGCGCGCGTCGGTCTTGAAGCCGAAGCCGGTGCGCTCCACGTCGAACTTCACGTCCTTGCCGTTGGCCTTGGAGAAGGTGGACACGAAGATCGGCTGCACCGCCTGGTGGTTGTCCTCGCGCATGGTGACCTCGCCGGAGAGGCCATCGGACTTCATCTTCTCCATGGCCAGCGCCACCTTGGTGGGATCGGTGGACTTGGCCTGCTCCATGGCGCGGGTGAGCATGTCCACCGCGGTCATGATGCTGGTCCAGTAGAAGTCGTCCTTGGAGTCGGGGAAGCGCTTGCGGTAGGCGTCCACCATCTCCACCGTGCGGCTGCCGCCGATGTTGGAGTGGAACACCGTCACCTGCTTGAGGTGGCCCACGCCCGCCTCGCCGATGACGGGCGGGGTGCCCAGGCCGCCGGCATAGTAGGTGTAGAAGTCCACCTTCAGGCCCGCGTCCTTGGCGGCCTTGATGAGCAGCGCCACGTCGTTGCCCCAGTTGCCGGTGATCACCGCATCCGCGCCCGAGGCCTGGATCTTGGCCACGTAGGGCGCGAAGTCCTTCACCTTGCCCAGGGGATGCAGGTCATCGCCGACGATCTGCACGTCCGGGCGCTTGGCGGTCAGCATGGCGCGCGCCGCCTTGGCCACCGACTGGCCGAAGGAGTAGTCCTGGTTGATGAGGTAGACCTTCCTGATCGACTTCTGCGACGCCATGTAATTTGTGAGCGCCTGCATCTTCATGTCCACGTCGGCGTCGAAGCGGAAGTGGTAGAAGTTGC
>CAZXJW010000311.1:0-4098 GCA_964641005.1 uncultured Rhodocyclaceae bacterium | reverse complement strand
GCCTCGATCCACCCGAAGCAGATCCCGGTGATCAACGCCGCCTTCTCGCCGACCGAGGCGCAGGTGGAGAAGGCGCGCCGCGTGTGCCACGCCTACGAGACCAGCACGACCGGTCTCGTCGTGGTGGACGGCGAACTCATCGAACTGCCGGTGGTGCGCTCGTACTACCGGATGCTGGCGATCGCCGGGCGGCTCGCGGAGCGGTGAGCGGCCGCGCTACCGCGCACCTGCCGGCCCCCACGGCCCGGCGGTCGGCACGGCCTGCGCCGCGTTCGTCCACGGCGGCATCGTCACCGCGATCGCCACCAGTTCCTCGTTCCCGGGCGCAGCGCGGAACTGGAACCGGGTGCGCGCCGGAATCGTCAGGCAGGTGTGCGGCCGCAGTTCCACCACTTCCTCGCGCGCGGCGTGTGCGCGCCACATCTGTCCGTGTCCCGAGAGCACGTACCAGATCTCCTCCAGTTCCGGGTGTTCCACCGCCGCGGACACCGCGCCCGGAGGCAGCGTGAAGCGCGCCATGCTGCCTCCGGCCAGGCGCAGCAGCACCTGCACCCGGGAGCCGTCGGGCGCGGGCTCGCGGCGGGCGTCCTCGATGCGAAGCGTCTCGAAAGTGCTCATGGGCTGAGGTCCTCCGTCATGTTGCGGTCGTGCAGGTGGCTGGCCTCGCGCACCCGTCCCGCCAGCCACATGCACGCCAGCGTGGCTGCCACGGCGCCCAGGCCGACCAGCCAGTAGCGCGTGATGCTGCCGTCCGCGGCGCGGCCCATCACCAGACCGGCACCCGCCGAGGCGGCACCCGCGGCGAGCTGCTGGATCGCGCCGTTGAACGACAGGAAGGAGCCGCGCAGCCGCGGTTCCATCGCACCCGTGACCAGCGCCATCATGGGCACGAAGCGCCCCGACACCAGCACCATGAACAGCACGCTGGCGGCGATGGCCGCCGTCACGGGCACGGGCGGCAGGTTGGTGGTCACCAGCAGCGGCACGATGGACAGCGCCGCCACCACGCGGAAGGTGCGGGCCTTGCCGTGGCGGTCGGCGAGGCGACCGATCCAGCGCGAGGTGAACAGCGTCGCCAGCCCGCCGAAGAAGTACAGCGTGGGCAGCGCCGATTCGGGAAGGTGCACGTTGGCCACCATGTACGGGCTGATGAACGGAATCACGGAGAAGCCCGCGAACATCAGCGTGGCCGTGAGGGCGAAGGCGCGGCGGTGGTTGGCCACGCCGAACACCGCGCGCAGCTGGGCGCGCATGCCGAGCGAGTGGCGGGCGTGGAGGTGGCGGTCCACCCGCGGCAGGCTGCGCGCCGCCAGAAGCCACAGCAGGACGCTGGCCGCGGTGAGGAACAGGAAAGGTGCGCGCCAGCCCCAGGCGTTGGCGAGGAACAGCCCGAGCGGAACGCCGGCGATGGATGAGAGCGAGAAGCCCGCCGCGATGGCCCCCGTGGCGGCGCCGCGTCGCTGCTCCGGCACGAGATCGCCCACGATGGCCTGCACCACCGCGCCGGCGATGCCGCCGAACACGCCGGCCACCGTGCGCGCCGCGAGCAGGGTGGTGAAGTCCGGCGCCAGGGCGCACAGCAGCGTGGACAGGCAGAAGCCCGCGTAGATCACCAGCAGGACGCGCTTGCGGTCGAATCGGTCCATGTGGAAGGCGGCGAGGAATCCCGACACCGCCGCCCCGAAGGTGTAGGCCGACACCAGCAGCCCGAACTCGCGCGGGGTCACGTGGAAGACGCGCATGAGCTGCGGCCCCAGCGGCATCATGATCATGAAGTCCATGATGTGGGACACCTGCACCGCGGCCAGCAGCGCGAGCAGCAGCCGCTCGCGCAGAAGGGGGTCGGCGGTGCGTCCGCTCAAGCGGGTTGTGCCGACACCAGGGCGAAGGCTTCGGCGAGCAGTGCGTAGGACTCGAGCCGCTGTTCGTAGTCGCCGGTGATGGTGAGCACCATCACCTCGTCGGCCTGGAAGGCGGCCTGGAGCTCGAGGATGCGCTCGCGAACCCGCCGGGGCGAGCCGACGATGGCGCGGCCGCGCTCGCGGCGGATGATGGCGCGGTCGGATTCGGAGTAGTCGTGCCCGGTGGCCTGCTCGATCGTGGCGATGGGCGCGTCGAAGCCGCGTGCCATCTGCAGGCGGCGCAGGTCGATGGGCGCGGCGCGGCGCTCGGCCTCGGCGTCACTTTCGGCCACGATGGCGAACACCGTGAGCATGCAATAGGGGGATGCCTCGCGCGAAGAGGCGCGGAAGTCGCGCCTGTACATGCGCGCCACGGCATCGCCACCCTGGGCGGTGATGAAGTGGGCGAAGGAGAAGCGCAGGCCTAGCCAGGCGGCGAGCTGCGCCGAGTAGTCGGAGGATCCCAGCAGCCACACCTCGGGTGCGGTGTCGCCCGCTGGCATGGCGCGCAGGCCGGCGTAGGGGTGGCCCTCGGGCAGCGCCGCGTCGAGGAAGGCCACGGTCTCCTGCACGTGCACCGGGAACTGGTCGAAGTCGTAGTGCGTCCCCTGGAACAGCGCCTGGCTGGTGAGCATGTCCGAGCCGGGCGCGCGGCCGATGCCGAGGTCCACGCGCCCCGGGTAGAGCGCCTCGAGCATGCGGAACACCTCGGCCACCTTGAGCGCGCTGTAGTAGGGCAGCAGCACGCCGCCGGTGCCGATGCGGATGCGCGAGGTGGCCGCGCCCACCCGTGCCAGCAGGATCTCGGGGCAGGGATCGGCGAGACCGCGCATGTTGTGGTGCTCGGCGAGCCAGATCCGGTGGTAGCCCAGCGCGTCGGCGTGGCGCGCGAGTTCCACGGTGCGCTGCACCGCCTGGGCTGGCGTGTGGCCGTGCACGATGGGACTCTGGTCGAGCACCGACAGGCGCAGCGTCTTGGCGGGGGCGTTCATGGCGATGCGCTACTGCTTCACGAGGATGTCCACGGCGTGGAACGGTTCGCTGCCCACGTTGGTGAGCGTCACGCCCTGGTGCGACTGGCGCCAGCTGAAGCCGCCCGGCTCGAGCGCGAGGTGGTTCACCGCGCCGGGTTCGTCCAGCACCACCGCGCCGCCGCTCACGCTCACCAGCATGCCGCAGGGGCCGTGCAGCCGGACGCTCTGGCGCGGGGCGAGCATCAGGCGCGTGACGCGCACCCGGCGGTTCTCCACCACCAGGTCGCCCGAGAGCTCGGGCGAGAGCTCGTGCGGGCCGCAGCCCGACAGGATCTCGGTGTCGGTGACGCGATACTCGGTGTCGCCCGCGTTGCTCACCCGATGGGCCTTGGGCGCATCCGCGTAGCCGATGAAGTAGGCCTCGCCGGGAATGCGCGGCGGGCGCTCCACGGGCTTCGCGCCCCAGTCCTCGGCCACCGTGACGGCCGGGGCGATGTTCACGAACACCCCGTCGTGCTGGTGCACGTGCATGACGCTGCGGTAGCCCGGCGGCAGGCGCACGTCGAAGAAGCGCACGTGGGCATTGCTGAACACCAGCCGGTGCATGGGTTCGAGGTGGATGGGCACCGGCGCCTCGGCATGCAGCGGCAGTGCGGCGAGCAGCATGGCGCCGGCGAGGAGGGCGCCCGGCACGCGCCCGGCTGGGGCGTTGCGGATCATGGTGCCCCTCAGGCCGTCACGCCCAGCTGGCGCGCCACGAAGTCGAGTCGGTCCTGGCCCCAGAAGAGCTGGTCGCCGATGGCGTAGGTCGGGGCGCCAAACACCTGCCGGTCCACGGCCTCCTGGGTGAGCGCGTCGGCGGCGGCCCGCGTGGCCGCGTCGGCGGCAGCCGCCACCAGGGCGCGTCCGTCCAGGCCGCAGGCATCGGCGAGCGCCGCCACGGTGGCGGCGTCGGCGAGGTCGCGCTCCTCCTCCCAGCAGCCCTTCAGCAGTACGCCGGCCAGGTCGAGCTGCTTCTCGGTGCCCTCGGGCGCGGCGGCCACCACCACGCGCGTGGCGAGCGTCGCGTCCACGGGGAAGAACTTCGGGTGGATGTGGATCGGGATGCCCAGGAAGCGGCGCCAGCGCTCCAGCTCCTGCAGCCGGTAGGCCTGGCGCTGCGGCGAGCGCTGCTTGAGGGCAGGCCGCCGGACACGGAGAACCCCTTGCCGAAGTCCACGGCC
>CAZXJW010000310.1:0-4100 GCA_964641005.1 uncultured Rhodocyclaceae bacterium | reverse complement strand
TGGCGGTGCTGCACGCCGCCGCCGCCGCCCACCGCGTGCCGCTCCATGCCTGGCTCGCGCAGGGCCGCGAGATCCGGCTGCCGCTGCCCGAGATCCAGATCTTCGGCGGCGGCGCCCACGCCGGGCGGCGCGTGGACATCCAGGACTTCATGGTGATGGCCCTGGGCGCGGCCAGCTTCGACGAGGCGCTGGTGATGACGGCCGAGGTGTACCTGGCGGCCGGGCGCCTGATGGCCGAGGCCGGCAAGCTCGCCGGCGTGGCCGACGAGGGCGGCTTCTGGCCGGCCTTCGACTCCAACGAGGAGGCGCTCACCATGCTCACCCGGGCCATCGAGAAGGCGGGCTACCGGCCGGGCGACGAGGTGGCCATATCGCTGGACATCGCCGCCTCGGAGTTCGGCCGCGACGGGCGCTACACCCTGGGCCTGGAGCGCCGCACGCTGGACAGCGGCGGGATGATCGACATGCTGGCGCAGTGGTGCCGCCGCTACCCCATCGCCTCGGTGGAGGACCCGCTGGCCGAGGACGACGCCGAGGGCATGCGCGCCTTCACCGCCGCGCTGGGCGGGCGCATCCAGGTGATCGGCGACGACTACCTCGTCACCAGCGCGGCACGCGTGCGCGCGGCCGCGTCGGAGGGTGCGTGCAACGCGGTGCTCATCAAGCCCAACCAGGCCGGCACGGTCACCGAGACCCGCCAGGCCCTCGAGGCGGGCAAGGCCGCCGGCTTCGGGACCATCGTCTCGGCGCGCTCGGGCGAGACCGAGGACGTGACCATCGTGCACCTGGCCACGGGCTGGGACGCGGGCCAGCTCAAGGTGGGCTCCTTCGCCCGCTCCGAGCGCATGGCGAAGTGGAACGAGGGGCTGCGCATCGAGCAGGCCCTGGGCGGCCTGTCGCGCTTCGCGGGACGCGGGGTGCTTCCGCCCGGGGCCGGCGCGATCCTGTCTTGAGCGCGCACCACCCGCACCGCCACTTCCTGCGCGGGGTGGCGATGATGATGACCGCGGTGTTCATGTTCTCCGGCATGGACACGCTCGCCAAGCTCACGGTGCGCGACTACCCGCTGGGGAGCCTGATCTGGTCCCGCTACGTCATCCACATGGCCTTCATGCTGCTGCTGCTCGCCCCGCGCATGGGCCTCGACCTGGTGAAGACCACCCGGCCCTGGCTGCAGCTGCTGCGCGGCGCGCTGCTGGTGGGCTCCACGGCCTTCTTCTACCTGTCGCTCAAGTTCCTGCCGCTGGCCGAGGCCGCGGCCATCAGCTTCATCGGGCCCGTGCTCACCACCGTCATGTCGGGCCCGATCCTGGGCGAGAAGGTGTCGCGCCGGCAGTGGGCCGCGGTGGGGCTGGGCTTCGTGGGCGTGCTGGTGATCGTGCGCCCGGGTGGCGGGGTGTTCGCCGTGGAGGCTGCCTTCCCGCTGGCCACCGCCCTGTGCTTCAGCCTCTACCAGATCGTCACGCGCAAGGTGGCCGGGCGCGAGAACCCCATGACCACGCTGTTCTATACGGCACTGGTGGGCGCCGGCCTCACCAGCCTCGCCCTGCCCTTCTCCTGGCAGGCGCCCACGCTGTCGCAGTTCGGCGTGATGGTGGCCATCGGCCTGCTCGGGGGAACCGGCCACTTCCTGCTCATCCGCGCGGTGTCCCACGCCTCGCCCATGGCGCTGGCGCCCTTCGCCTACTCGCAGCTCGTGTGGTCCACGCTGCTGGCGTGGATCGCCTTCTCGGACTTTCCCGACGGCGGCTCGCTCGCGGGCATGCTGATCGTGATCGCCGCCGGCCTGCTGGCGGTGAACTGGCGCCACATGCGCCGTCGCAACGACGCCATCGACCAGGTGCAGGAGCACTGACCATGGACCGCCCCTCCCCCGACCCGCGCAGCGCCTACCGCCACTTCCGCACCATCACCACGCGCTGGATGGACAACGACGTGTACGCGCACGTGAACAACGTCGTCTACTACTCGTGGTTCGACACGGTGGTGAACCAGTACCTCGTGGAGACCGGCGCCCTCGACATCGAACACAGCCCCGTCATCGGCCTGGTGGTGGAGACGCGCTGCAACTACTTCGCCCCGGTGTCCTTCCCGGACCTCGTGCACGCCGGCCTGCGGGTGGCGAAGCTGGGCTCGAGCAGCGTGCGCTACGAGGTGGGCCTGTTCCGCAACGACGATCCGCTCGCCGCGGCACAGGGCCACTTCGTGCACGTCTACGTGGATCGCGCCACGCGCCGGCCGGCGCCCCTGCCGGAGAAGACCCGGCAGGTGCTCGCGGCGCTGGCGGTCTGAGCCGCCGCGCGCTCAGTCCGCGGTGATCCGCCCGAAGAACGGATAGCGCGGGTCGTTGTAGCCCGGCGTGGAGGGGTGCCCGGGCCGCACCAGCGAGTCGATCAGCGCCTCGTCCTCGGCATCGAGGCCCTTCTCCAGGGCGCCGTAGTAGTCCGTCCACTGCTCCAGCGTGCGCGGCCCGCCGATCACGCTGGTGACGATGCGGTTGGCCAGCACCCAGGCAGTGGCGAACTGCCCGGCCGTGAAGCCGCGGCGCTCCGCGTGAGCCTTGATCTTCTGGGCCATCTCCAGCGACTCCTGGCGGAACTCGGTTTCCATCATGCGCTTGTCGGCGCGGCCGGCGCGCGTGTCCTCGGGCGGCGCCACGCCGGGCTTGTACTTGCCGGTGAGCACGCCCCGGGCGATGGGGCTGTAGGGAACCACTCCGATGCCGTGGTAGTGGCAGGCAGGCAGGATCTCCACCTCGGGCATGCGATTCATGGCGTTGTAGTAGGGCTGGCACACCACCGGGCGCGGCACGCCCATCGCGCGGCAGGTGTGCACCACCTCGGCGATGCGCCAGCCGCGGTAGTTGGAGATGCCGAAGTAGCGGACCTTGCCGGCGCGGATCAGCTCGCCCATGGCGCCCACGGTCTCCTCCACGGGGATGTCGGGGAAGTCCAGGTGCAGGTAGTAGAGGTCGACATAGTCGGTGGCCAGGCGCGCGAGGCTCGCGTCGATGGCCTGGTGGATCCACTTGCGCGACAGGCCCTGCTCGTTGGGCCCGTCGCCCATGGGATTGCCCACCTTGGTGGCGAGCACCCAGCGGTCGCGGTTGCCGGCGATGAGCTTGCCGGTGATGCGCTCGGACTCGCCCTTCGCGTACTGGTCGGCGGTGTCGATGAAGTTGACGCCGTGGTCGTAGGCCGAGGCGACGATGCGCCCGGCCTCGGTGATGTCGGTGCGGTCGCCGAACATCATGGTGCCGAGGCACAGCGGCGAGACCTTCAGCCCGCTGCTGCCCAGCGCGCGGTATTCCATGTGGATCCTCCCGGAGTGGGCGCAGGCAAAGCGGCCCTCCTGGACCGCGCGCCGCGGCGCTGCACCTGCCGCCGCGGGGGCGACGATGATGCCACGGCACGCGCCTACAATCGCGGCCTTCGCAACCGAGGAGATGCCATGAGCACCGTGCCCGCCACCATGACCGCCGTAGAGATCGCCGCCCCCGGAGGCCCGGAGGTGCTGCGCGTGGCCACGCGCCCCGTTCCCGAGCCGGGCGAGGGCGAGGTGCTGGTGCGGGTGGAGGCCGCCGGAGTGAACCGCCCCGACGTGCTGCAGCGCCAGGGCCTGTACCGCGTGCCTCCCGGCGCCTCCGACCTGCCGGGCCTCGAGGTGGCCGGCACGGTGGCGGCGGTGGGTCCGGGAGTGACCGAAGTGGCGGTGGGCGATCGCGTGTGCGCCCTCACGCCCGGGGGCGGCTACGCGCAGTACTGCCGCACGCCGGCGGGCCACTGCCTGCCCTTCCCCCGGGGCTTCGACGCGGTGCGCGCCGGCGCATTGCCGGAGACCTTCTTCACGGTCTGGATCAACGTGTTCCAGCGCGGCGAACTGGGTCCGGGCGAGACGCTGCTGGTGCAGGGCGGCTCCAGCGGCATCGGCACCACCGCCATCCAGCTCGCCGCCGCCCTTGGCCACCGCGTGTTCGCCACCGCCGGTACGGACGAGAAGTGCCGCGCCTGCGAGCAGCTCGGCGCCGAGCGCGGCATCAACTACCGCAGCGAGGACCTCGTCGATGTGGTGAAGTCGCTCACGGGCGGCCGCGGTGCGGA